>JBBRWQ010000046.1:0-26411 GCA_038249115.1 Actinomycetales bacterium | reverse complement strand
GTGGGATTCGCCCAGTCGAAACGGAATGACTATCACCTGCATCGGGGCTCGTGGCACAGAGAGACCGTAGCCCAGCCGTCCGAGGTCAGCTGATTCGGCGTTATGGAGGTTTCCGCTCATCGCCATGAGGGGAAGGATTTCCGGCCGGTGATCGCGCCAGGATGAGCGCCGAAAGATGAACGGCCTAGGGTTGATGCCGCAGGCCAGCGGTGGTGCCGTGGGGGCGGTGTCTGTATAGGCCGTCCGGTGGTGGTCCGGTAATGGGGCGTCCAACGGTGACGCCATACGTCTCACTTCCTTCGTGCTGAGACACCCACGGTTGAGACAGCGCGTGTCCATGTTCGAGGCCCGCGTGTGCGGGTACCATCAGAGCCATGGCACCCCGCCGTTGTCTCACAAGACTGTCTGAAACACGGGGGGTCGGTAGCGGTGAGTGCGACGATTTCTGGGGTGCTTTGGCCAGGCCCCGGCGCCCGCAGAAAGGTCTACTTTCTGCGCGTTCAGCCCCAGAGTGCACACATCGGGATAGCCCAGACCCGCTCAGCTAGCTGGTACACCTGGCTTCCGCTGTGGACTACCGCCCCGGCCGCGAAGTCGGTCCCGATCTCGTCGGCGAACCAGCGCAGATGGCGAGCGTCGCGCGCATCCGGTGCGGCGCCAGCTTTGAACTCCAGGCCCACGACCCGGCCCGGCGACAGTTCGATCACGAGGTCGATCTCCTGGCGCCCGCCTCGGGTGCGCAGGTGCCTGATCCGAGGCGTCGGGTACATCAGGGCTGCCTCGGGTCGCAGCTGGGCTAACCCGAAGGCGTCGAAGATCCGCCCCAGCATGTCCACGTCGCGCAGAACTGCGTCGGGAGTCATGCGGGTGGCCGCCGCAGCCAGGGCCGGGTCAACCACATAACGCTTCCTGGCTTGCACCAGGGACTTGAGCCGGTTGTTCGACCAGGCAGGCACCTGCTCGACGACGTAGAGACTCTCCAGCAGCCGGTCGTAGCTGGCCGCGGTCTTCGCGTTCACCCCCGCACCCTCGTACAGCGACAGGTCCGTCGGAATGCCGGCGATGTTCAGGCAGACCGTTTCGAAGTATCGGCGCAACCGGACCGGGTCTTTGCTTTGCCCGACGGTGGCGGCGTCGCGGGTGAGTAAGTCGTCCAGGTAGCTGGACAACCACGTTTGGCGACCCTGGGGTGTGCGGTCGCGATACACCAACTCAGGAAAGGCACCGCGAAGCGCCAAGGCGATGTATCCGTCAATGTCCGGGACCTCTGCGGGCAGCGGGAAGAGGGCGTCGACGTCCTCGCCTCGCGACCTGGCGTCACCGGCGTCGCCCAAGCGCGTCAGGAACGATGGCCGGCCTGTGAGTTCGACCTCGAGCACTTCGCGTTCGGTGATCCCGTACATCGCCAGGCGAACAATTCGTCCGGTGCCAGCCCACATCTCATTGCTCAGCTCGGCACGCACGCTTCCGGTGAGCAAGAACTGCCCCGGAGCAGAGTCGCGATCGACAGCTCGTTTAACAGCACCGAGGACCTCCGGAACTTCCTGCCACTCGTCCAAAAGAAGCGGCCGCCCCGCACGTCGAAGTGCAGCATCCGGGTCCGCCCGCATCGACGCCGCTACCCCAGGGATGTCGAGCGAAAGCACGTCGGACACATGCTGGCGCGCCGTCGTCGTCTTTCCGGTAGCCCGTGCGCCATTGATCATCACCGCGGGAAACTCGGCGAGCAAGTCACCCAGGTGCTTGTCGGCAAGTCGGGGTCGGTAGTCGGCGAGGTCAACCATCACAGGAGAGTACCAAGATGGCGCACCCCGCTATACCAAATTCGCGCAAGGGACGGCGCCAAGATGGAACACCCGGGATACCAATCTCTAGCACAACGAGCGCGAGGCTGGTCGGTGTTGTTGTCGCAGGATGGTGGTGGCGTGATCTCTCGCATTGCGTAACGGTGGAGCCGGACAAGCGGGGCGCGGTCCGTTGTCATGTGATGCTCCCTGGTTGGGCCCAGTACACAACCAGTACACAATAAAACCGATGACGGCACCTAGCCACCGTTACCCTCAACGACGCAACGTGAGCAATACCAACGCTTTAGACGACTATCAACGATCACCAACGACCCAGACAATGACCTCGTAATGAATCGGTCATCGGTTCGATTCCGATAGGCGGCTCGCGAAGAACCCCAGCTCAGAGGCTTAACGACCTGGGGTTCTCGGGTTCAAGATCCGGGCTTGCTAAGGGTCTTGCCAACGGGGCCGCTGCGCCTGGGTCGACAGGACCTACCTCTTGGCGCCGATGCGGAACCGGCGCATCTCGCGCCGTGACTTTTGTGTGACGCCTCTGGTCTGGGACCGAGACTTGCCGGCTTCGGGGGTGTTCGGCTGACTGGGCTGCACGGGGTTGAGGAGGTACTGGTCGGCGAAGTCCCGTAGGGCGCGCGAGACGGGGTGCTTGGGCTCGTCCAGGATGATCGGCACCCCGCGGTTCACCGAGGACGGCACCGACACGCTGCTGGGGACCAGTGCGGCTATCGGTTGCTTGCTGATGATCTCGACGTCCTGAGCGGTCAGGCCGACTTTGGAATCGGAACGGTTCAGGAGCGCGACCCGCGCTTCGCGGGGGTACCCGAGCTGGTCGAGGGTGTCCAGGGTGAGCCGCAGGTTCTTGACCGACGGGATGTCCAAGGTGGAGAGCAGGACAGCCATATCGCAGACGTCGAACGTCGCCATCACATGCTCGGAGAACGCCGGAGGCGTGTCGACGATGACGAAGTCATACGAGCCGCGCGCCACCTTCAGGAGCTCAGTGACCAGCGCCGCCGAGATGCCGTCCGCCTCGCCGGGCATGTTCGGGGCGCACAGGGCGTGGAGCCCGCTCTCGTGTGTGGTCACCACCGAGGCCAGACCCTGCTGGTCGATGTGGCCCGCCATCGACACCAGATCGCTGACTGTGGCCACCGGACGCAGCTCGAGGGTGATGGCGACATCGCCGAAAGCCAGGTCGAGGTCGACCAGCAGGACCCGTGCGCCGGTGGAGGCCATGTAGGCGCCCAGGTTCGTGGCGATCGTCGTCTTGCCACACCCGCCCTTGGCATTGAACACGACGATGACTTTGCCCTCACGAGTCGCGACAGCGCCTGCGATCCCCGCCAGATGCTGGGAGATCACCAGGCCTCGTCGGCACGCCTCGGACAGCGAGGTCATGTCATCGGCGGCGACGACCTCGCGGAAGCCGGCGCGCAGCGCCTGAGCCAGGACCATCACCTCAAGACGGGGCCGCAGCAGGATCACGCTGACCTCCGGCCGCTCGTGGCGGACCTGCTCGGCCAGGGCTGAGGCCGACGCCATGTCGATCCCCGGCCCGACGACGACCAACAGCTCGTCAGGACTGGTGCCCAGCGCACGCATCACCGACTGCGCAGCCTCGACGATCTCGATGTGCTCGCCAACCGCGAAGCGGTAGCTCTCAACAGCAGCGGGACGGTTGTCCCAAAGAATGGTCATTGCCGAACCCTTTCTGCGCGTCTCCAGCCGAGCCCTCCGGGGCTGACCCGTCTAGGTAAGAAGTATGAGATCCGACTACGAGAAGAATAGGACCGGTTGTTGAGACAGGGCTGACGTTTCACGCAACTTCTTTGCGCCTGATCAGGTCCGAACGGCTCCACAGCTGGCTGACCAACTGCCAACTGCGCATTGTCTCTGGGTCGCTTCTCGCCGCGACGAAGGTCAGGTGCCCGAACGATGGCGTCCGAGATGACGTTCGACCCGCGGTTGGCCGGCCCGTTCTTGGCGAGGATCTACCTGCCCTTGGGGTGAGTCTTGCGGCCATTGGGGTGAGTCTTGCGGGTCGCGGTTGACACATCGTTCACGTTCGTTGATCTGTAGCGCCCATTCAGCCAGTGAATCCAGCAGTGACTCCATCGAGACCTGAGTCAGGGGGTCGGCGGTTGGCCCGCGGTCGAAATGAGTTGCCTCCGCGCTCATCCCCATACCTCCCCTTGGTCAAATGCTGCCCGTATCCGGAGGGTACTAGAGCGCGAGGCAAACTGTGGTCGAAATGGGCCCTGATCATCGGATGACGGTCAGGCGCTCGTCCAGAGTGCGGCCGTGACTGTTCCCGCCGCCAACGAGACGATCTGCCCGGTCTGCCACCAGCTGATGCCGGCTTCGGCACGGTTCTGTCTGTCCTGCGGCGCACCATTGACGTCCACCTCCGGGGTCGAGACCCGCTCCGTTACCAACTTGTTATGAATGGTCGTGGTGCGGCCATCTACCCACCCCTGCACCGGTGACCTGCAAAAAAACAACCGTGTTATTCGCAACGCCCAGTCGCGTGGGAATGGATGAGAGGCGATGGTCATGTGGTATTCGTGTGACCGATGTTCCCAGAGTGACTGGACCCCCTACTCTGAATGGGCTCAGGCTGTTCATCGAGAGGCGTACCCCGTGGCGAGCACGCTCCAACCCATCAGGCTCCGCCTGGTCACTGCGACCAGTGCCGCGCTGGTGCTTGCTCTTGCCGCCCCCGTATTCAGCGCCCACGCAGATCCGGTCTATCCCTCGGCGGGTCAGGTCAAAGCCGCCCAGGCCGCAGCCGGAGACAAGGCCGCACAGATCGCGGTCGTCGAAGGACAGCTCAAGGTATCCAACGCCCGTCTCGTCGAGGTGCAGACGGCCGCCGAGGTGGCCGCCGAGCGGTACAACGGGGCGCGGGAGCTGCTCCAGGAGCGCACCGACGCCGCCACGGCTGCGGGAGAACGCGCTGCGGCGGCACAGAAGATCGCTGACATCGCCTCGGACAAGCTCGGGCAGTTCGCCGCCACGACCTATCGGGAGGGCGGTAACCTCGGTCAGCTCGAGGCCTTCCTGTCCAGCAAAGGGCCCCAGGACGTCCTGGACCGAGCCGCCGGCATCCAGCTGATCAGCGACATCCGCAACCAGATCATGCAGGATGCCGACGCATCCTCCGTGGTGGCCGGAGTCCTGCGACGCCTGGCGGCCGAGGCGCAAGCGCAGCAGCTGGCCGCCGCCCAGGCGGCCGAGAGCGCGAGAGCAGCTGCACAGGCGCAGGTGGACCTTGCGGCTGCCGAGACCGCGAACATCGCGAAACAACAGGGCGCGATGATCGCCCAGCTCGCGACCTTGCGCAACACCTCGGTCACCCTTGAACGGCAGCGTCAGGCCGGCCTCAAGGCCGAGGCCGAGCGCCGCGCTGCTGCTGCTGCCAAGGCTGCGGCCGAGCGCCGCGCCGCTGCTGCCAAAGCTGCTGCCAAGGCTGCCGCCGCGGCACAGGCGCGCGCTGACGCTCGTGACCGTGCCGCGAAGGATGCTGCCCGGGGTTCTGCCACCCCGGAGCCAGGGTCGGGGTCAGGGTCGGGGTCCGATGGCCAGTCCCAGTCGCCGCCACCTCCATCTGGCAACGTTTCCGCCGTCATCGCGTTCGCCCGCAGCCAGATCGGCGACCCCTACGTCTGGGGTGCTGCAGGCCCGAACACCTGGGACTGCTCGGGTCTGACCCAGCAGGCGTGGGCCCAGGCCGGGGTCTACCTCTCTCACTACACCGGATACCAGTGGAACGAGACGGCTCGGGTCGCGCTCAGCGACCTTCAGCCAGGTGACCTGGTCTTCTATGGTGATTCAGGCCCGACCAGCCACCACGTTGGTCTCTACGTCGGCAACGACATGATGATCGACGCCCCGAACACCGGCGCGTACGTGCGCTACGACAACATCTACGGGTTCGGCGGCGACCTGCTGCCCTACGGCGGGCGCCCGTAGGCGAGCACCCGTCATACCGAGGGACTGAACCGCGCGAAGGTCAGTGAGGCCCGCTCCAGCGAGCCGTGCTCATGCCCGCTTTGGTGGCGCGATCGATGGCCTCAAGGATGACTCTCTCAGCTTCGGCACGGCCACCCCAGTGAGCGCCTTCGACTGACTTGCCGGGCTCCAGGTCCTTGTAGGTCTCGAAGAAGTGCTGGATCTCGAGCCGGTCGAACGCACTGACGTCCTCGAGGTCCTTGATGTGGGCCACCCTGGGGTCGTGTGCGGGCACCATCAGGATCTTGTCGTCGCCACCGGCCTCGTCGGTCATGTGGAACAGGCCGATCGCCCGCGCCCCGACCAGACAGCCGGGGAACGTCGGCTCCTCGAGCAGGACCAGCGCATCCAGCGGGTCGCCGTCCTCGCCCAGCGTGTCCTCCACGTATCCGTAGTCGGCCGGGTAACGCGTCGAGGTGAACAACAGCCGGTCAAGCCGGATGCGCCCAGTCGCGTGATCCACCTCGTACTTGTTGCGGTGGCCCTTGGGAATCTCGATCGTGACGTCATACTCCACGGCGGTGCCCTTCGATGGGGATTGGCTTAGGCTCGCGGTAAGTGTCCCGTATCCCGGCCGATTCACGAATAGGGGGAGTCTGTGAGCCGAGCTCCTGCGGCTGCCGGCGCCCTCATCCTGGCTCTCGGCAGCTATCTCACGGCGGACATCTTCGACCTCGTCCCCGGGGCGCTCACTCTCGGCCTGTCCTCCTCAGACGTCGGTATGCCGGCCGTTCCGACGTCGACCCCCGGTTCCTCTCCTTCGGTGACGTTCACGCTGGCGACGATCCCGTCGGCGGTCGTCTCCCCGGCAGAACCCCTGCCCATCGCTGGTGACTCGGCGCCGATGCCGACCGGAGCCGGGTTGCGGGCCGCCCTGAACCGGGCGCTGGCCGACTCCGGGCTTGGCTCGTCGGTCGGCTTGACCATCCGCGATGCCAGCACCGGGACGCACCTGCTTGATGTCTCGGCCCAGCTGCCACGCACCCCTGCATCGACCGTCAAGCTGCTCACGGCCACCGCCATCGTCTCGACCCTGGACCCCGGGACAACGTTCTCCACCCGGGCGTTGCGTGGTACTGGCCCCCACGACGTGATCTTGGTCACAGGCGGTGACACCCTGCTCAGCCCGGGCAAGGGCAACCCTTCGGCCGTGGCAGGTCGGGCGGGCCTCGCTGATCTCGCGGATC
This sequence comes from Actinomycetales bacterium, assembly GCA_038249115.1. Lineage (GTDB taxonomy): Bacteria > Actinomycetota > Actinomycetes > Actinomycetales > Dermatophilaceae > UBA4719. The sequence goes on along the minus strand of JBBRWQ010000046.1, from coordinate 19,405 downwards.
AGACCGCGCGGGCCCTCAGGGCAGACGGGGTCACCCGCATCAGGCTGCACATCGACGAGCGTTACGCCCCAGGTCGCTGGTATGCACCGGGATGGCTGGACGCGGACGTCAACGCGGGTTTGACCGGCCCGGTGGCCATGCTCGGGCCCTCCACCGAGCGGCCGGTCCCCGGTGGGGTGGCGTTCTCCGATCCCGTATCCAGCACGGCCAGGGCATTTCGCAAGCAGCTGGCCGGCCATGGACTCACCGTTGACCCCGCGATCGACCATATGGCGGCGCCCGCGGGAGCCCCTGATCTCGGCGTGGCCGCATGGGTCAAGAAGACCGTGAAGGCCAGGGGAGTCAGCGTCGAGGGCGTCACGATGATCGATACGAGTGGGCTCTCCGCGGGCTCGCTTGTCACCGCCTACGCGCTCGGGGACGTGCTCGAACTGGCCGCCGGAGGCAAGGATCCGGCACTGCAGGATGTGGTGGCCCAACTGCCGGTGGCCGGCCTGACCGGGACGTTGGCAGACCGGTTCCTCACGGGCTCGTCGCACCCCGCCGCTGGGATCGTCCGGGCCAAGACGGGTACCTTGACTGGTGCCAGCGCCCTGGCCGGGACGGTCGTGGACAAGGACGGCAGGTTGCTGGTCTTTGCGATCCTGGCGGACAGGATCCCGCCCGGTGTGGGAAAGCTGACCGCGCGGGCGGCGTTGGACCGGTTCGTGGCGACGCTCGCATCGTGCGGGTGCGGCTGAGAGAGGACACAGGCATCGTGACGTCATCGGAGACGGCTTCGCAGCCGCCCAGGGGGAACCCCACCAGCGGCTATGTCGACTGGGGCTTCGCGAAGGCCACCGGCCGGCGCATGGTCGCTGCCGGCCCCAAGGTCACGACAGCTCAGGCTGACAAGGTCGTCAGCGACCTGCGTTCGGCCGCCGAGCGTTCTCGCGGCCCGGTCGCCGAGACAGCACGGATGCACTCGCCTGAGGGCAGCGGCCCGGTCCTGATCGTGGATCGTCCGGGCTGGATCGACGCCAACATCGACTCGCTGCAGTCCATGCTCGAGCCGGTCGTCGCCGCGATGCTGGCCAAGCGCAAACCCATGACGCAGCCCGGTTCCAACTTGGCCCAGGAGGTCGGTGGCAAGGTCACCGGCGCCGAGGCGGGCGCACTCATGTCCTTCCTTGCGAGCAAGGTCCTGGGTCAGTACGACCTCGCCCCCGACGGCACGCCCCGGCTGATGCTCGTGGCACCGAACGTGCTGCAGACTGAAACCGACATCGGCGTCGACCCCGCGGACTTCCGACTCTGGGTCTGCCTGCACGAGGAGACCCACCGCGTTCAGTTCACCGCCGTGCCGTGGTTGCGCCAACACGTGATCGACTCGGCCCGCCAGCTCTCGCTGGACCTCACCCCGGACCCTGAGCAGTTCGGTGAGAAGATCCTGCAGATCGCCCAGAACCTGCCCGACGCCCTGAGGAGCGGCGGCAACGGCCTGGCCGACATCTTCGCCACCCCTGCGCAGCGTGCTGAGATTGCCAAGGTCACCGCGATCATGTCGCTGCTCGAGGGACACGCCGATGTCGTGATGGACGACGTCGGCCCCGCCATCGTGCCGAGCGTGGAGCACATCCGGGGCAGGTTCCAGCAACGACGCCAGGGCGTCGGCGGTGTCGACAAGATCCTCCGTCGGCTGCTCGGGCTCGAGGCCAAGATGCGCCAGTATCGCGACGGCGCAGTGTTCGTCCGTGCCGTCACCGACACGGTGGGCACCGACGGTTTCAACGCGGTGTGGACCTCGCCCGAGGCCCTGCCGCTGCCCGAAGAGATCGCGAGCCCCGCGGCCTGGGTCCAGCGCGTCCACGGATGATCGGCGACCGCAGGTGACCGGACCGCATCCCGCCGTCGCTGCCACGCGGGTTGCCGTGCGCCGAGAGCTCGCGCGGGTCAAGCCAGGCGGACTCGTGCTCGTGGCGTGCAGTGGCGGCGCGGACTCCCTTGCGCTCGCGGCAGCCGTCGCTTTCGAGGCGCCGCGAGCCGGCCTGACCGCCGGCGCCGTCCTCGTCGACCATGGCCTCCAAGAAGACTCGCCGGCGGTGGCCGACCGAGGCGCGGAGCAGTGCCGGCGTCTTGGCCTGGATCCCGTCGAGGTCGTGACGGTCCAGGTCGCGTCCGATGGCGGCGGCCCCGAGGGGCAGGCGAGGGATGCGCGATACGCGGCCTTTGAAGAAGTCGCTGAACGGCTTGGCGCGGCGGTGGTCATGCTCGGTCACACTCGCGACGACCAGGCCGAGCAGGTCCTGCTCGGACTTGCCCGCGGCTCTGGGGCGCGGTCCCTCTCCGGTATGCCGGCACGCCGCGGGCCGTACGTCCGTCCACTTCTCGGTGTGGCCAGGGTCATCACCACGGCCGCCTGTGAAGCGGCTGGCCTCACGGCGTGGGTGGACCCGCACAACAGCGATCCGGCGTACGGGAGGGTCCGGGCGCGCGCCTTGCTGCCCCTGTTGGAGACCGAGCTCGGGCCGGGAACTGTTGCTGCGCTTGCGCGTTCGGCCGATCTGCTGCGCGAGGACGCCGATGCCCTCGACGACCTCGCAGCCCAGGCACGTGACGGGATCGGGCAGGGACCGGCTGAGGCGACCGTGCTCTTGGCGCTGCCGCGGGCCATCCGCACACGCGTACTGCGCCTGCTCGCGATCGAGGCTGGGTGTCCGCCTGGGGCGTTGGTCGCCACGCATGTCGATGCTCTCGACTCCCTGGTGACCGGCTGGCGGGGTCAAGGTCCGGTCGACCTGCCGGGTCATGTCCAAGGCAGCCGCCGCGGCGGTCGCGTGTTGGTGGCCGCCACCCGTCCGGTTGAATAGGCTCCGGTTGAAGAGACGTTGACGAGGCAGGACCCGAACAGGCGCCGACCCGCCCGAACCCACGCACGCTGGCCATCCGAACAGACCGACCACCCGAAAAGTTAGTCAAGGAGATGCTGTGGACGCAGCCGACATGGGAACCGACCTCGAACGTGTGCTGGTCACCGAGGAGCAGATCCGGGTCAGGCTCGGTGAGCTCGCCGTCACGGTCTGGCATGACTACGAGGGCAAGGACCTGTTGCTGGTGGGCGTCCTCAAGGGTGCGGTGATGGTGATGTCCGACTTCATGCGGGCCCTGCCGGGCACCGCCCCGATGGACTGGATGGCCATCTCGTCCTATGGCTCTGGCACCAAGAGCTCCGGCGTGGTCCGCATCCTGAAGGACCTCGACACCGACATCACCGGTCGGGACGTGCTGATCGTCGAGGACATCGTCGACTCCGGGCTGACCCTGAGCTGGATCCGGTCCAACCTCGAGTCACGGTCGGCCGCGTCGGTGGAGATCCTGACCCTTCTGCGCAAGCCTGAAGCCGCCAAGGTCCAGGTCGACGTCAAGTACGTGGGCTTTGACATCCCGAACGAGTTCGTCGTCGGCTACGGGCTGGACTACGCAGAGAAGTTCCGCAACCTGCGTGACGTGGGCACTTTGGCACCGCACGTCTACTCCTGAGCCCGCCCGTGCGGCACGGCGGGTTCGTGATCACCTCAAAATCTGGAACACCAGCGCCATGTCATGCGTTTGACTGACGAGACTTCGGCTGCTGCCGTGCGGTGTACCGTGATTTAAGACGATCACCGCACGGCGAACATGGCGGTTGACCTGGCAGAGCGAGCAGGAGGGACGGGGCGTCAAGCCTCGCAGATACATGAACTTCAAGCGCATTCTTCGCACCCCCGTCGTCTGGGTCGTACTCATCTTCGGCATCGGCGTTCTGTGGCTCTCCGTTGGCGATGCCAGCGCCTTCACCCGCATCGACACCTCCGCCGCAGAGAAGCTGATCAACGACGGGGCCGTGGACTCAGCCAAGTTCGTCGGTGATGACCAGATCGACCTCACCCTCAAGCCCGGCCAGACGTACTCCGACGGCGACAAGGTCAAGGCGGCCACCAAGGTCCAGGCCTTCTATGTCACCCAACGCGGCGAGAGCCTGGTGCAGGCCGTCAAGGCGCACATGCCGCCCAAGGGCTACACCGATGACCCGCCTCAGCAGAACTGGGTGTTCAGCCTTCTGGCCACGATCATCCCGCTGATCATCGTGCTGGGCCTCTTCTGGTTCCTGATGGGTCAGATGCAGGGTGGCGGTTCCAAGGTCATGCAGTTCGGCAAGAGCAAGGCCAAGCTCGCCACCAAGGACACTCCCAAGGTCACCTTCGCTGACGTCGCGGGCGTGGATGAGGCTGTCGAGGAGCTGCTCGAGATCAAGGAGTTCCTCTCCGAACCGGCCAAGTTCCTCGCGGTCGGTGCCAAGATCCCCAAGGGCGTCCTGCTCTACGGCCCGCCCGGCACCGGCAAGACGTTGCTGGCGCGTGCTGTCGCGGGCGAGGCTGCCGTGCCGTTCTACTCGATCTCCGGTTCTGACTTCGTCGAGATGTTCGTCGGCGTCGGCGCCTCGCGGGTCCGGGACCTCTTTGAGCAGGCCAAGGCCAACGCCCCCGCGATCGTGTTCGTCGATGAGATCGATGCCGTTGGTCGTCACCGTGGTGCCGGCCTCGGCGGTGGCCATGACGAGCGTGAGCAGACGCTCAACCAGCTCCTCGTCGAGATGGACGGCTTCGACGTCAAGACCAACGTCATCCTGATCGCGGCCACCAACCGGCCCGACATCCTCGACCCCGCCCTGTTGCGTCCTGGCCGTTTTGACCGCCAGATCGCGGTCGACGCACCCGACATGATCGGCCGCCACCGCATCCTGCAGGTGCACGGCAAGGGTAAGCCGCTGGCCACCGGAGTCGACCTGCTCGCCGTTGCGCGTCGCACGCCCGGTTTCACCGGCGCCGACCTGGCCAACGTCCTGAACGAGGCGGCGCTGCTGACCGCTCGGGGCAATGCCAAGCTCATCGACGACGAGGCCCTGGACGAGGCGATCGACCGTGTTGTCGCCGGCCCGCAGAGGCGCACCCGGATCATGAGCGCCAAGGAAAAGAAGATCACCGCCTACCACGAGGGCGGGCACGCGGTCGTCGCGTCGGCCATGCTCAACACCGACCCGGTCACCAAGATCACGATCCTGCCCCGAGGCCGTGCACTTGGTTACACCATGGTCATGCCGCTGGACGACAAGTACTCAACGACCCGCAACGAGATCCTCGACCAGCTGGCCTTCGCCCTGGGCGGCAGGGTCGCTGAAGAGATGATCTTCCACGACCCGACGACGGGCGCCGGAAACGACATCGAAAAGGCCACCAGCCTGGCCCGGCGGATGGTGACGCAGTACGGCATGAGCGAGCGAATCGGTGCCATCAAGCTCGGCCAGGATGCCAGCGGCGAGGTCTTCCTCGGCCGTGACATGGGCCATCAGCGTGACTACTCCGAGGCGGTGGCCGGCGTCGTCGACGAAGAGATCCGCCGACTGATCGAGGCCGCACACGACGAAGCCTGGTACGCGCTGAACGACAACCGCGACCTGCTCGACGGACTGGTGCTTGAGCTGCTCGAGAAAGAGACGCTGGGCAAGGACCAGCTGGCCGACATCTTTGCGAACGTCGTCAAGCGCCCGGCTCGGCCGGTCTGGCTGTCCAGCGACCGTCGGCACGTCAGCGACCAGCCTCCGGTTGAGACACCTGCAGAGATTGCCGCCAGGTCCAATGGTTCCAAGGCTGCTGACGTGCAGGATCTGGCACGCGCGGCCGTCTCCGCGGAGCAGACCAGCGGGGAGCACCCCACGACCGCCGTGATTGAGGTCCCCGAAGGCGGCCATGTCGACCCAACCTCCGATTGACCTGGAGCGCGCTGAGCGCGCGGTTCGCGAGATCCTGTTGGCAATCGGCGAGGATCCCGAACGAGATGGGCTCAAAGAGACTCCTGCCAGGGTGGCCAGGTCCTACGCCGAGATCTTCGCCGGAATGCGGCAACAGCCCGAAGACGTCCTCACGACGACCTTCGAGATCGGTCACGAAGAGCTCATCCTGGTGCGAGACATCGAGGTCTACAGCACCTGTGAGCACCATCTCGTGCCCTTTCATGGCGTGGCCCACGTGGGCTACATCCCCGGCCACGATGGCCGGGTGACCGGCCTGTCCAAGCTGGCCCGCCTGGTGGATGTCTATGCGCGTCGCCCTCAGGTTCAGGAACGGATGACCTCGCAGATCGCTGACGCCCTGGTGAAGCACCTCAAGCCCCTGGGCGTGGTGGTGGTCATCGAGTGCGAGCACCTGTGCATGTCGATGCGTGGAGTCCGGCAGCCGGGTTCGCGGACCATCACGTCGGCGGTCAGAGGCCAGCTACGTGACCCCGCGACCAGGGCCGAGGCGATGGGTCTGGTGCTGGGCGGAAGCCGGTGAGCGAACGCGCTTCTTCGCGCACGTCCTCGCAGGTTTCAGCACTCTTGGCGCAGTTCAACAAACCGCGTTCCCGGGCCCCACGCGTCGTGGGCGCGCTCACCTATCTGGTCGGCTTCGTAGACATCGCCACCGGTATGGCGCGCGGCTGGCGGATCCGGTTGCATCCCCTCACCGACGTGCTGCCGGGCGCCGTCGCGGCTGCCTCAGCGGCAACGATCGTGTCCGGAATCCTGCTGCTGCTTCTGGCTCATGGGCTCAAACGACGCAAGCATCGCGCCTGGCTGGCGGCATTGGTGCTGTTGGCCAGCAGTGTCGTCCTGCACGCGGTGAAGCTGGAGCTCCTCGCCGCCGTGATGTCGTTGACGGTGTTGGTCGTCCTGATCGCCTACCGGGCGGAGTTCCGGGCGCTGGGAGACCCGCAGACCCGCTGGCGTGCCGTGAGGGTGTTCCTGGTCCTGGGAGTCGCCAGCATGGCCATCGGTGGTCTGGTGGTGACTTTGCTCCGGAACCACGTCGTGGGTGGCCCCCCGGGACTGTGGGGCACCCTCCGGGAGGTTCTCACCGGCCTGGTGGGTCTCAACGGCCCGCTGGCTTTCCGCGATGAGCGCGCGACCGACTTCGTCGGGGCGGCGCTGCTCGGGATGGGCCTGATGACAGCACTGACCAGCGTCTACCTCGCCCTGCGCCCACCTGAGCCACGCCCGCAGCTGACAGACGCGGACGACGCGGCCATGCGACTGCTTCTCAAGGACAGCCCGGACTCCCTCGGCTACTTCAACCTGCGCAGTGACAAGAGCGTGGTCTGGTCCGAGTCGGGCAAGGCGGCGATCGCCTACCGTGTCGTCTCCGGGGTCATGCTGGCCAGCGGTGACCCGTTGGGGGACCCCGAGGCCTGGCCCGCAGCGATCACCACCTTCATGGGTGAGGCCGAGCTGCATGCGTGGACTCCGGCGGTGATCGGCTGTTCGGAGCAGGCAGGCAACATCTGGTGCCGGGCGACCGGCTTCAGCGCCCTGGAGCTCGGCGACGAGGCGGTGGTGGACGTGGCCGGGTTCTCCCTCGACGGACGGCCGATGCGAAACGTCAGGCAGATGGTGAGACGGATCGAGCGAGCCGGCTACACCACTGAGGTCCTGCGGGCCAGCGGCGTCTCCGACGGAGAGCGGCGCAGGGCCCTGGCCGATGCCAGCGCGTGGCGGGGCACCGAGACCGAGCGGGGCTTCTCGATGGCGCTGGGCCGGCTGGTCGACCCGGTGGACCCTGAGTGTGTTTTTGTGGTGGCGCGTCAGGATGGTGTCATGCGAGCGTTCCTGCAGTTCGTCCCCTGGGGCTCTGACGGGCTGTCGCTGGACGTGATGCGCCGCGACCGCACCGCGGATGCCGGCGTCACCGAGCTGCTCATCGTGGACACGCTCCGAGCCTGCACGTCGCTGGGCGTCAGTCACCTCTCCCTCAACTTCGCGGCCTTCCGGTCGACCCTGGAACGCGGGGAACGCCTGGGTGCCGGGCCGTTTCTGCGAGCCTGGCGCATGGTCGTGCTGTTTGCCTCCCGATGGTTCCAGATCGAGAGCCTCTATCGGTTCAACGCCAAGTTTCAGCCCACCTGGGTGCCACGCTTCGTCGTCTATCCGGCCACGCGTGACCTGCCGCGGATCACCCTGGCCGTGGCTGAGGCAGAGGCGTTCCTCACCTGGCCGAGCCTGCACCGGTTCAGCGGGGGGCGCTTGTGAGCACCCTGGTGATGGGCGTCGTCAACGTCACACCCGACTCGTTCAGCGATGGTGGCCTGTGGTTCACCCCCGAGGACGGGGTCGCCCACGGTCTGGAGCTCCTCGAGCAGGGCGCCGACATCCTGGATGTGGGTGGTGAGTCCACCCGCCCCGGCGCCGTACGCCCCAGCGAGCACGAAGAGCTGCGCCGGGTGATCCCGGTCATCCGTGAGCTGTCCCGAAACGGGGCCCGGATCTCGGTCGACACCATGAGGGCAACGGTCGCGGCTCAGGCTCTTGATGTGGGTGCGTCCATCGTGAACGACGTCAGCGGAGGCCTGGCAGATCCTCACATGGCGGGTGTGGTGGCGGCCGCTCAGGTGCCGTTCGTCGTGATGCACTGGCGTGGTCACAGCGACACGATGCAGGGTCGGGCCGCCTACGACGACGTGGTCTCTGACGTATGCCGCTCGCTGGCCGAACGCGTCGCAGATCTGTGCGGTCGCGGTGTGGGCCGGGACCAGCTGATCCTCGACCCGGGGTTCGGCTTCGCCAAGCTCGCCGAGCACAACTGGTCGTTGCTGGCGCATCTGGATGCGCTGCAGTCGCTGGGCCTCCCGGTCCTGGTCGGAACCTCCCGCAAGACTTTTCTGGGTCGCCTGGGCGTGCCTGAGGGCGGCGCACCCCGGCCTCCCGCCGAGCGCGATGTGGCCACGGCCGCGACCACCGTGGTCGCCGGACTCGCAGGTGTCTGGGCAGTGCGGGTGCACGACGTGGCCTCGAGTGTCGAAGCCCTTCGAGTGGTCGCCGCACTGGAGGCTGCCCGATGACGGATCACATTGTCCTGCAAGGGATCTCGGCTCGAGGCTTCCACGGGGTGCTTGACTTTGAGAAGACTGACGGGCAGGACTTCGTCGTCGACGTGACACTCGAGGTTGACCTGCGGCGGGCCGGTCGAAGCGATCTCCTCACGCACACCGTCAGCTACGCCGAGGTGGCAGCCGACATCGTTGACGTGATCGCCGGCCCATCGCTGGACCTGATCGAGAGCCTGGCCGAGCAGATCGCTGCGACTGCGCTGCGGCGTCCCCTGGTGCAGTCTGTCGAGGTGACGGTTCATAAGCCTCAGGCTCCGGTGGGGGTGCCGTTCGGCGACGTCCAGGTCACGATCGAACGCTGTCGCGACGAACGGGTCGTGATCGCCCTTGGGGCCAACCTCGGCGACGTGCAAGCCACTCTCGAGTCAGCCGTGCGAGCTCTGGCCGATGTCGACGGGCTGCGGATTACCGGGGTCTCCGACCTGTTCGAGACTGATCCGGTTGGTGGTCCCGACCAGCCCGTCTACTTCAACGCGGTCGTTCTGGCGCGGACCCGGCTGGCCCCATTCGCGCTGCTCACTGAGCTCCATTCGATCGAGGCCGATCACGGTCGGGTGCGCGAAACTCGTTGGGGTGCAAGGAGTCTGGACCTTGATCTGATTCAGTACGGCGATCCCGCTGCCGGTTCGGAGCTGGTCAGCCAGGATCCGGAGATGATGTTGCCACACCCCCGCGCACACGAACGAGCGTTTGTCCTTGCGCCGTGGTACGCGGTCGACACCGAGGCGCAGCTTCGCGTCGGTGAGGCGTTGGTCCCTGTCGGTGAGCTGCTCGGCCAAACGGAGCAGGACGGCATACGCCCAGGTCCTTCGTGGAGTCCGGCGTGCTGAGAGACGGCCGTGGCGTCACGATCCGGCTCATGCTGCTCCTCGGGGTGGGCATCAGCGCCGCTGCCTACCCTGCGCTGCGCCTCTGGGCCGGGCGAGGTCATGCGCTGCCTGCGGCATCCTGGGGTGGGGTGATCGTCCTGGCGTTCATGGCCTTCGGTGTCTTCTTCGCGGGGCTGCCGATCCGACGGTTCCTGCGCGGACAGGCCAAGAAGCCGCTCAACCCGTTGCGCGCGATGCGCACGCTGGTCCTTGCGCAGGCAGCTGCCTTGACTGGCGCGTTGGTCGCTGGCTGGTACCTTGCGCAGATCCTCGTGCTGGCGCCGAACTTTGACGTCAACTCGGTCCGCGTGGTTGCGGTGCGTCTGGGGGCTTTGGCCGCCGGCGGAGTCCTGATGTCGATCGCCGGTTTGCTGACTCAGTCCATGTGCCGGGTGGACAAACCGGACGATGGCGACGAAGGCAACAACGGGGATGGCGACCGCGACCAGCCCAACCACCACGACAACCACTGACCGAACACCGCGGGTCGGTGAGCTACTTGTCGACGTCTCCGACGACGAAGAACATCGAGCCGAGGATCGAGACCATGTCCGAGATGAGGTTGCCCGGCAGCATCGCTGACAGCACGGATACGTTGTTGAATGACGCGGAGCGCAGTTTCATCCGCCACGGGGTCTTCTCACCCCGCGACACAAGGTAGTAGCCGTTGAAGCCCAGTGGGTTCTCGGTCTGGGTGTAGCGATGGCCTTCGGGGACGCGCAGAATCTTGGGCAGCTTGACGTTGACCGGCCCCTGCGGGAGTGACCCGAGGACGGACAGGCAGTGCTCGGCCAGGTCGAGGCTGACGTGGACCTGTTCCATCAGGCATTCAAGTCGCGCGAGAGCGTCGCCGTCCGTGCGGGTGACGACCCGCCCCGGGCCGCCCTCGTCGAAAAGCCCAGCGTAGGCAAGGTACGGCTCGTCTCGACGTAGATCCATGTCGACACCCGAGGCGCGGGCAATGGGACCCGAGACACCATAGGCCGCAATGGTTTCTGGACTAAGGACACCCACCCCGCGGGTTCGTGCATGGATGATCTCGTTGCCGACCAGGAGGTTCTCGATGTCGGGCATCCGGCGCCTCACGGCCTGGATCGCCACGTCGAGCCGCCCGAGCCAGCCAGCCGGAATATCCTCCTTGAGACCGCCCACCTGGTTGAACATGAGGTGCATCCGCCCGCCTGTGGCCTCCTCCAGACATGACTGCAGCTCCTCGCGCTCGCGGAACGCGTAGAAGATCGGGGTGATCGCACCTAGCTCCAGGGGGTAGGAGCCGAGGAACACGAGGTGGCTCATCACGCGGGTGAGCTCGGCCAGCAGGGTGCGGGTCCACGTTGCGCGCTCGGGCACCTCCATGCCCAGCATGGCTTCGACCCCCAGGACGACACCTAGCTCGTTGGCGAACCCCGACAGCCAGTCGTGGCGGTTGGCCAGAACCATGACCTGGCGGTAGTCGCGCACCTCGAACAGCTTCTCGGCGCCGCGGTGCATGTAGCCCACAATCGGCTCTGCGCTGACGATGCGCTCACCGTCAACCACCAGCCGCAGCCGGAGCACGCCGTGAGTGGCCGGGTGCTGTGGCCCGATGTTGAGCACCATGTCGGTGGTGGCGAGTCCTCCGGCGCCCATTCCGACGGTGATCTCTCGGGGCATGGTGGGCGTGGTCATGGCGTCAGTCTGGCATGAGCACAATCTTGGGCTGCGGGCGGCGACCCAATCAGCAGGCGGGGTCGTTCTGCGCTTTGTAGACCCGGCCCTGAGGATCGATGGTCAGCAGGATGATTCTTTCCTGATCCTGGAGTGCCGTGAACTCCTGCAACGTCGAGGACCTCTGCTGTGCCGGCTGGTCGACGGCGACACAGTGGTTGTAGGTGAAGATCGCCCCGTCGACGACCGGGATGCGGAATGTTGTCTTGCTGTTGAGGTTCGTGTAGGGCGCATCGGAATGGACCGTCATCGAAAGGCCGTTGGTCGCCAGTTTGGAGTCCGGGACCCCTCGTGCGGTCCAACGATCAAAGATGATGACGGGGACATCACCGTCCTGCACCACCTTGACGATCGTTCCCAGGTCGAACGTGCGGCTGACGACATCGCTCTTTGGGGCCCCGGCCCCGGTGGTCGCGCCCGTGCCGGTCGCGGATGCCGGCGCACCAGTCGCCAGCACCGTGGGCGTGACGGTCACGGTCACCACCGGCCCCTGCCCCGTCGAGGAACCACCTGCGCAGCCGGAAAGCAGGGTCATGCTCACGGCAAGCCAGAATCCGGCCGTCGAGTGGCCAGCGGTGGGCCTGAAGGTGATGATGGTCATCAGGGGTTCAGTCTCTCATCGCGCCCGAGCGAAGGCCCACAGGAAGTCGCCGAACCCGCCCTTGGCCGTCAGCGCCGCGGCTGCCGAGGCAGTGCTCAAACCCTGCAGGTATGCCATCGGGTCGCTTCGTGCTAGGTCATGTGGTGGCGTCTGGCCGCTGACTCCCAGCTGTCGCAGCGCCGTTCGCTGATCGATCAGCTCGTCGTGGGCGAGGGAGTCCATGGCCACGTGAGCGGTCAGGTCGCAGGACCCGTCCGGGACGGGCAGCACCTGTCGTCCCTGTCTGAAGCCGGTCAGCGTGCCCGGCCGAGGGCGGGAGTCGATCGTGTGGCCGTAGTCGACAGCGATCGCGAGACCGGATGCGAGGCGGGTCAGCAGGTGGTCCCAGGCGGTGTCACGTGTCTCGCCGATCTCGACGCGGTCGCCCGGCTCGAGGTGTTCAGGCGGCCAGAACCACTGGCACCACTCACGATCGGTACCTGACACCATGTCGCCGAGTTGCTCATCACCGGACGAGAGGTTGACGAGGACCTCGCGGAGCTCGCCGTCCTGGTCCATCTCGGCAATCGCGCAAGGAACAACGTCGAGCCATTCGTTGGCGAAGACCAGGGTGTCGCTCAGGCCGTCCAGCTCGTCAGGCAGCTGGTCTCCGCCCGGAGACTGGATCCAGCCGATGGGTTCACTGAGAGGGGGCCGTCCGACGATGTCGAGGCCGACGCAGTGCACGTGTGGGCCCAGGCGGTGGACCTGCTCGAGCAGCTCGCCACGGCCGCATCCCATATCCACGAAGGTGTCGAGGCCCTCCTGGTCCATCAGCTCCAGCAGAGCGCTGGCCAGCAGCTCACCGATCTGGGGGACCCCCTGGGTCGCGGTGGAGAAGTGGCCGGCGGGCCCGCTCGCCTGGCGGTAGAAGCCGCTCTCGCCATACAGCGCCTGCTCCCACGCCTGTTTCCACGGAGTCCACGTCACAGGCTGAACGCTACGTCTTTCAGGACGCGCTAGCGTTTCGGGCGTGAGCGACGTGAGTGATCTGTCTCCTGCGACACAGCGACCGGCACGGCTGGACGTCGGCATCGTCGGTACCGGCCGGGTCGGTGCCGTTCTCGGCGCTGCCCTCCAGCAGGCGGGTCACCGTCTGGTGGCCGTCTCAGGCGTCAGCGAGCAGTCCCGGGCGCGGGCCGCTGCGCTGCTGCCCGGCATACCCGTCACGTCCGTGGAGGAGGTCGTCAGGCGTGCCGAGCTGGTTCTGCTGACGGTGCCCGACGATGCCCTGCCTGAGCTGATCGCCGGGTTGAGTGCCACCGGCTCGTGGCAAGCCGGACAGCTCGTGGTGCACACCTCGGGTCGCTACGGCGCGGCGGTCTTCGATGCCGCGGCCGGTCACCATGTGCTCGGGATGGCCCTGCATCCCGTGATGACGTTCACCGGCACGACGATGGATGTGGTGCGGCTGGCTGACTGTTGCTTCGGCATCACGGCGCCAGAACCCTTGCGGCCCGTTGCAGAGGCGCTCGTGGTCGAGATGGGCGCCGAGCCGGTCTGGATCCAGGAGCAGGACCGGCCGATGTACCACGCGGGCCTCGCTCACGGCGCCAACCACCTCGTGACCCTGGTGGCGCAGGCGATGCAGGTGGTCGGCTCAGCGGGCGTGGAGGAACCGCAACGGCTCATCGCGCCCCTCCTTCAGGCAGCGCTGGACAATGCCCTTCGGCTCGGTGACGCGGCTCTCACCGGACCGGTCGCGCGCGGAGATGCGGGTACGGTTGCCGCGCACCTTGCACAGTTGGCCGAGCAGACCCCCGACATCCTCCCGACGTATGTCGTACTCGCCCGAGCGACCGCAGAAAGGGCGCTTGCGAGCGGGCGGTTGACGGCTGCTGCCGCCGAGTCCCTGCTGGACATACTTGCCTCCCCGAAGGAGCGATCGTGACCGTGACCTTTGACCGGACCCAGAGCCCTGTGGTCGCTCGGACCCGTGCCGAGCTCGTGGCCGCTCGCGCAGCGCTGGGCGATGGCGATGTCGCCGTGGTCATGACCATGGGCGCGCTCCATGAAGGACACTCGACGCTGATCCGCAGGGCGCGGGCAGAAGCGCGGCTCGTGATCGTGACAGTCTTCCTCAACCCGTTGCAGTTCGGCCCTCGTGAGGACCTCTCGCGTTACCCAAGGACCGTCGATGCAGACATGGAGCTCTGCCGGCGCGAAGGCGTCGATCTCGTCTTCCTCCCGACGCCGGACGTCATCTATCCCGACGGTGATCCGGCAGTAAGGGTCTCGGCCGGGCCGCTGGGGGACGTGCTCGAGGGCCAGGCCCGTCCCGGCCATTTTGACGGGGTGCTGACCGTGGTGGGCAAGCTGCTCCACCTGACCGGGGCCGACCTCGCCTACTACGGACAGAAGGACGCGCAGCAGCTGCTCCTGATTCGGCGGATGGCGCGCGACCTGGACTTCCCCGTCGACGTGATCGCGGTGCCGACGGTGCGAGAGTCCGACGGCCTGGCGCTCAGCAGCCGAAACATGTACCTCACCGAATCCGACCGGGAGACGGCCCTGTGCCTGTCCCGGGCGCTGGATGCCGGTGCAGCCGCTGCCGTGGAGGGGCCCTCGGCCATACGCCGCGCAGCCAGGGCGGTGCTCGTAGGGGAGCCACTGGCCCTCATCGACTACCTCGTGCTGGTGCATCCTTCGACGCTGGAGGACGTTCCCGAGTGGTACCGCGGCGAGGCCTTGCTCGCCGTCGCCGGACGCGTGGGGACGACCCGGCTGATCGACAACGTCCCACTCAACGTCGGGCCGGGCGGTGGCGCGCTCGCGGTCTTCTCCGGCGGCGCCCGTCATCAGACCGACGTGCCGGGCCCCGTGGAGTCCACGGACCCCAGAGCCCTCTGAGCCTGAAGGACATCGCTGTGCAACGCACCATGCTCTACGCCAAGCTCCACCGGGTGACGGTCACCCATGCGAATCTCGACTACGTCGGCTCGGTGACGATCGACCGGACCCTGCTCGAGGCCGCCCGGCTGCTACCGGGTGAGCAGGTGAGCATCGTCGACGTCACCAACGGCAGTCGGCTGACGACCTATGTCATCGAAGGCGAGGCCGGTACCGGACGTATCTGTGTCAACGGCGCAGCCGCTCACCTGATCCAGCCAGGCGACATCGCGATCATCATCGCCTACGCCCAGGTGGGTGAGGCCGAGGCGCGCACCTTCGCTCCGCGCGTCGTCTTCGTCGACCACGCCAACGGCATCGTCGACATAGGCGGCGATCCGGCGGTCGTTCCAGACGGTTTCGGTCTCGAGTCATCAGGGATGCCGCGAGGCCAACGGTGACACCCACGATCCCGGCGCTGCGTATCCCGGCCCGGCTGATGGCTCCGGAGCCAGGGTGGGTCGCCTCGGCCGACGTCATCGTCGTCGGCTCCGGGATTGCCGGCCTCTCCGCTGCGCTGCGTCTGCGCCAACGCGTCGACCGCGTGCTGCTGGTCACCAAGACTGTGTTGTCCGAAGGTTCGACGATGTGGGCTCAGGGCGGAATCGCGGCTGCGCTGGACCCTGCGGACTCTGCCGAGGAGCATCTGCAGGACACGCTGGTCGCTGGCGCCGGCGTATGTGACGAAGCCGCTGTGCGCATCCTTGTCTCCGAGGGCCCGGCCCGTGTTCGTCAGCTCGCGACCCTGGGGGCAGAGTTCGACCGTGAGCCCGACGGTGAGATCTCGCTGACCCGTGAGGGCGGTCACGGACGTCGCCGTATCGCCCATGCCGGCGGAGACGCGACCGGCAAGGAAATCTCCCGGGCGTTGATCGCGGCGCTGGATGCCGCCATGGTCGCAGTCAAGGAGGATCAGGGCATCGAGGTGCTCGAGCACGCGCTTGTTGTGGATCTGCTGCAGGACAAGGATTCTCGGGTGTGCGGCGTGACGCTGCACGTCATCGGCGAGGGCCAGATCGATGGCGTTGGTGCCGCCCGGGCTCGAGCCGTCGTGCTGGCCACCGGCGGAATCGGTCAGGTCTACTCAGCCACCACGAACCCCTCCGTGGCCACCGGTGACGGTGTGGCTGCGGCGCTTCGTGCGGGCGCGGTGATCTGCGACCTCGAGTTCGTCCAGTTCCACCCCACGGTGCTCTGGCTGGGTGAGGGCGCGACCGGCCAGCAGCCGCTTCTCTCCGAGGCGATGCGTGGCGAAGGCGCGTTCCTGGTCGACTGCGACGGGGTGCCGTTCATGCAGGGTGTCCATGATCTGGCCGACCTTGCGCCGCGTGACGTCGTGGCGAAGGCCATCGTTGCCCGCATGGCCCAGACCAGCGCCGACCACGTCTTTCTGGATGCTCGCCATCTCGGCAAGGAGTTCCTCGAGAAGCGTTTCCCCTCGATTGTCGCACGCTGTCGCGAGCTCGGTTTCGACCCGGTGAGCGAGTTGCTGCCGGTCGCGCCCGCCCAGCACTTTGCGAGCGGGGGCGTGCGCACAGATCTGGCCGGCCGGTCCAGCCTGGAGGGGCTGTATGCCTGCGGAGAGGTCTCCTGCACCGGGGTGCATGGCGCCAACCGGCTGGCGTCCAACTCGCTGCTCGAGGGTCTGGTCTTCGCCCACCGCATCGCTGACGACATCACCGACCGTCTGGCCGCTGGGGACCTGAGCCCCGCCGATCCGCTGGTGGGGGTCGAGGACACCACGCTGGTCGAAGCCAGGGAACGCACCGGGATCCAGCGGGCAATGACGCTTGGCGCAGGAGCCGTGCGCTCCGCCGCCTCGTTGGCCCGGGCAGCAAAGACGCTTGAGGCCGTCGCCCAGTCGGCGTCGGGGCGGACGGCCGATCCCGACTCGTGGGAGACCTCGAACCTCTTGCACGTCGGGCAGCTCCTGACCGCCGTTGCAACACTGCGCGAAGAGACCCGTGGCGGCCACATTCGCTCGGACTTCACCGAGCAAGATGACCCCGACTGGCGGGGACACACCTATGCCGTACGCGAGGCCGACGGTTCGATCGCGACGTCTTTCCACCCGATTACGTCCCCGGGCGTTGCATCTCCAGCCTCGTCAACGTCCCGGGTTCCGTCTGCAGCAGAGGACCAGTCGTGAACACCTTTCCTGAGACCCGGGCGCAGGTTGTCGTCGAAAGCGCGCTGGACGAGGACCTCGGTGGATTCCCCGGTCTCGACGTCACCAGCGCTGCCATCATTCCCCCGACACAACGCAGCAGCGCGCATATCGTGGCGCGAGCTGACGGCGTGATTGCGGGAATCCCGTTGATCGCATTGGTCTTTCGTGCGGTGACCGAACGCATCGGCTCACTCGAGGTGGCCGTGGAGCTGGTCCGGGAGGACGGCGACCTAGTTCGCAAGGGCGATGTCATCGGCATACTGCGTGGTTCGACGCGGGCCATGCTGGTCGGTGAGCGCACGATGCTCAATCTGATCAGCCGGCTGTCGGGAATCGCGACCCACACCCGGCAATGGGCTGATGTTCTGCAGGGCACCGGTGCCATGGTGCTGGACACGCGCAAGACGACCCCTGGACTGCGGGCGCTGGAGAAGTACGCCGTGCGCTGCGGCGGCGGAACCAACAAGCGCATGGGCCTCTATGACGTCGCCATGATCAAGGACAACCACAAGCTGGCGGCTGGTTCGGTCTCGGCGGCCTTCGAGGCTGTTCGCCGGGCTTATCCACACGTGGGCATTCAGGTCGAGGCCACCACTACCGCCGAAGCTCTGGAGGCTGTGGCAGCTGGGGCGCGGTTCCTGTTGTGCGACAACATGTCGGTCGAGCTGATGGGCGCCACCGTCAAGGCCGTTCGCGCCACCGGCGACCATGTCGAGATCGAGGCCACCGGCGGTCTGACCCTGGAGGTTGCGCGGGCGTATGCCGAGACAGGCGTCGACTTCCTCAGCGTCGGCGCGCTGACTCACTCCTCGCCGATTCTCGACATCGCCCTTGACCTCGTCGACGACGACACCTGAGGGTTGTTCGTCAGGCTGCGAGCTCGTGGTGGTTGATGGGGTGCGTGACGTACTGCCGCCGGTGGGGGTCGGTCCAGGTACAGACGCCGTCGCGGGTCATGGTCAGCGTCCAGCCGGCGTTGTGTTTGACCCGATGGTGGTGTTTGCACAGTGACAGCAGGTTCCAGATCGCGGTGGGTCCGCCGCGGGAGAAGGGAATCACGTGGTCGGGCTCGCACCGTTTGGCGTTGCGGGCGCAGCCAGGGAAGCGGCAGTGGCCGTCGCGTTGTTGGACGAAGCGTCGCATCGCGTTGTTCGGCAGGTAGTCCTTGATCTTGGTCTCGATCACGACGCCGGTGCGTTCGTCGAGCAGGACCCTGGCGATGCGGGTGTCGAACTTGTCCAGGATCGCGGCGACGACGTCCCCGCCGATGACTCCGATGCCGGGGATCTCGTAGCCCATCGCGCAGATCTGCGCCCAGGTCGGCTCGATCAGCGGGTTTGGGTCGGCAGCGGGTTCGCCGAAGTCGTCCACCTTCGCCAGTGGGTTCAGGTAACCCAACGACGAGTTCGACCCGGAAGTGGACCCGGCACCGCCGCAGAGCAGGTCGCGTTCGCGGCTGTCGTGGGGTTCGTCCACGATGGCGGTCTGGACCGGGATGATCAACGAGACGGTGGTGGTCACGGTGACGTTGGTCAGCATCAGGTCCACCAGGGCGTCGGCGCGGCATTGCTCCAAGGTGCGGGTCGGGTCATCTCCGTGCATCCGATGGGCCAGGTCATCGATCGCGGCCCAGCAGGCCGCGGAGTCAGCTGCGGGCAATGACGCCGCCCATGAAGTCAGGCCGGACACGTGGGAGGGGTAGGCGTGTACAAAACGATCCAGGCGTTCCTTGGCGGCTTTCGCCCGTACCGCATCCGCATCGACCCGGGCCAGCACCCGGCGTACCCTCTTGGTCACCGCACCGGGGGCCTCGTCCAGCACGACCGGGTGGATCAGCCCTTCCACCGCGGCGCATGTCTCCGCGCTGGCCTCGGACAGCTCGGTGGCGATGATGGTGGCCCGCCAGGAGTCCAGCTCGCCGGCGCTCATCGCGGCCAGTGTGACCGGCAACCGTGAGGCGAGAGCGGCGGCGCTCTGGACTTTGCGTCCGGCAGCGACCGGACCTATCGCCAGCATCGGACCGAAGCAGTCCGAGGCGAACTCGCCTACGTGCCCGAGGCCGTGGTCGACCTCGGCCCAGGCCCCGGTGCTGTCCTGCTCCTGCTCGCGGGCGGCGTACTGCGCGACACGGACGGCTTGCACCGCTGATGCCGCGTTGATCACTCTCTGCGCGCCGTCAACCTCTGCCGCAAG
>JBBRWQ010000045.1:0-26689 GCA_038249115.1 Actinomycetales bacterium | reverse complement strand
CGTCTGTCATCTACCGCCGGGCACCAGCAAATGGAACAAGATCGAGCACCGCCTGTTCTCCCAGATCACCAGGAACTGGAAGGGCAGGCCCCTGACCAGCCACGAGACGATCCTGAACCTGATCGGCGCCACCACCACAACAACCGGTCTGAGCGTGACCGCCGAACTCGACGAAGGCAGCTACCCGATCGGCATCAAGATCACCGACCGGCAGATGAAAGACCTCCCCCTCAGTCGCGACCACTGGCATGGAGAGTGGAACTACTGTCTCGACCCCACACGCGACACGCCCGAAACACCCTGACTTGATTTAGCGCGAGGCCTAAGCCCAGGCCTTGCTGCGCTCAACCGCCTTCAACCACTGTCGGTATGCCGCATCGGCCGCCTTGCGCGAGCCGCGAGCCGGCTCGAAACGGCGCTCGACCGCCCAGGTTGCGGCGATCTCACCCTGGCTGGACCACACTCCTGTGCCGAGGCCGGCCAGGAACGCCGCGCCCAGCCCCGTGGTGTCAACAACTCGTGGACGTTCGACGGGCACGCCTAGCTGATCTGCCTGAAGCTGCATCAACAGCGGGTTCTCGCTGGCGCCGCCGTCGACGCGCAGCACCGGGATCGGCGTCTCGATGGTGTCGAAGACGTCACGCACCTCGAAGGTGATCGCCTCCAGAGTCGCGCGAACCAGGTGTGCCCTCGTCGTGCCGCGGGTAATCCCGTGGATTGACCCCCGCGCCTGCGGATCCCAGTGCGGGGCGCCCATCCCCGTCAGCGCCGGCACGAACACCACGCCCTGCGAGTCCTTCACCGTGCCCGCAATGGCTGCTGTCTCAGCCGCCGAACCGATGATCTGCAGGCCGTCCCGCAGCCACTGGATCGCGGCGCCGGTGACGAAGATCGAGCCCTCGAGGGCGTAGGTCAGGGCACCACCTGGACTTTGCCACGCGACCGTCGACAACAGGCCGGCATGGCTGCGCTGCAACGTGTCGCCGGTGTTCACCAGGATGAAGGATCCTGTGCCGTAGGTGCACTTGGCATCACCAACGCCGAAGCAGGCTTGTCCGAACAGTGCCGCCTGTTGATCGCCGGCCATGCCCGAGATGGGGGCGTCTATGCCGAGGAAGACCGAGGGGTCGGTGTGGGCCAGGTCGCCCCAGTTGGGCACGACCTCAGGCAAGGCCGCCAGGGGGACTCCCATCAGCTCGCACACCTCGCCCGACCAGGCGCCTTCCCGCACGTCATACAGCAGAGTCCGGGACGCGTTGGAGGCGTCGGTGATGTGTGCGGCGCCGTCGCTCATCCGGGCGACGAGGTAGGAGTCGACGGTGCCGATGGCGACCTGGCCGGACAGGACTCCGGCCCATGCCCGGGGGTCGTGCTCACGCAGCCAGGCAAGCTTGGTCCCGGTGAAGTACGGGTCGAGTCGTAGGCCGGTCAGCTCCGTCACGCGCGCACCGTGCCCGTCTGACTCCAGTCGCTCACAGATCGCAGAGCTACGCCGGTCCTGCCAGACGATTGCCCGTCGCGGGGCTGCCAACGTACGCCGGTCCCACAGGACCGCGGTCTCGCGCTGGTTGGTGAGGCCCACCGCCAGAACCACGGCGTTGGGCGCGGCGTCCAGTGCTGCCTGAGTCGCTGTCAGGGTGGCCTGCCAGATCTCCTCGGGGGCGTGCTCGACCCACCCCGGGCGGGGGAAGTGCTGGGCGAACTCGGCATAGCCGCGGGCCAGCACGTCGGCCTTGTCAGTAACCAGCAGAACGGTGACCCCGCTCGTTCCTGCATCGACGGCCAGCACGACCCCGACGGGTCCGGCGCCGTTGGCGGGGCTCACGTGGTGAGGGCTCGCAGCTGGGTGACTCACGCGTCTGCCTCACGCATGGCCTGGAGCACCCTGCTGTCGATGCCGTCCGGGGTCATCCGCATCTCGAAGTTGGCCTCGCCGGCCCAGTCCTCCAGAGCCTCGCGCAGGTCGGGCTGCTTCCGGCCCAGGACGATCAGGTGCCGGCGGACCTCGTCGGCGAGGGCACCCTCGAGTGGCAGCACCGTGCCGGGAAGACCGAAGTAGAGATCGTGCAGGTCGAACAGCCGGGCCAGCTCGCGTGGCGCGTCGGGGTGATCGTCGACGCGCAGGTCGGCCAGGACCCCGCACTGGTCGTATCCGGTGCCGGGCGCCACGGCATACAGGGCGGCGGACTGACGTCCTCGCTTGTCACCGCCTGCCTGGTCACCGGCCACCAGCGCCTGCATCAGCCGGGGGGCAAGCGGGAGGCGCGGGTTGTCGAGCCATGCCCGTTCCATGTCCCTGACCACGCGCTCGCCGACCAGGATGTTTCCCTGGATCGCATAGCCGGTGTCGGCGTCGCCGCCGGTAGCGCCACCCGCCCAGTCCATGCAGCCCGATCCGGTGAAGGTGCTCTGGTCTGTGGCGCTGACCACGCCCAGCTGACGCTCATCCCGGGCCTGGTCCAGCGAGGTCAGCCTGGTCACCGTCTCCGCTGCTCGCATGCCTGCGGACAGCAGGGCCAGGCCGTCGGCCAGGTAGGACACTTTTGCCATCGCCTGGGTCGCGATGGCCCCGACGCCGAGCTGTGCCGCCGGGACAACGGCACCAACGGCGATGAACTTGCTGGCAACGGCCACGCCGTAGGCGTCACCAATACGGGCCACAATCGAGAAGGTCATGCCAGCGACCCTAGCGACGAAGGGCCCAGAAATGGACGGTAGATTGGCCTTCATGCGCATAGGAATGTTGAC
Source organism: Actinomycetales bacterium (assembly GCA_038249115.1). GTDB lineage: Bacteria > Actinomycetota > Actinomycetes > Actinomycetales > Dermatophilaceae > UBA4719. Next base: position 23,941 of record JBBRWQ010000045.1, on the reverse strand, counting down.
CGGTGGCGGAGACTGCCCAGGACTGAACGCGGTTATCAGGGCGGCGGTGACCAAGGGAATCCAGACGTACGGCCATGAGTTCGTGGGTTTCCGCGACGGTTGGAAGGGCCCGCTGGAGGGCCTGACCCGTCCGCTGGGCCTCGCAGACGTCGAGGGGATCCTGGCGCAGGGGGGCACCATCCTGGGATCCTCGCGGACCAACCCCTACAAGGTCGACGGCGGGCTGGACCGGATCAGGACGAACATCCAGGGCGCCGGCATCGACGCGCTTATCGCGATCGGCGGCGAGGACACACTGGGCGTGGCCAAGAAGCTCACCGATGACGGACTCGGCGTCGTCGGCGTTCCCAAGACCATCGACAACGACCTGTCTGCCACGGACTACACCTTCGGGTTCGACACCGCAGTGATGATCGCCACCGAGGCGATCGACCGGGTGCGCACGACCGCCCAGTCACACCATCGCGCCCTCGTCGTCGAGGTCATGGGCCGGCACGCTGGCTGGATCGCGCTGCACGCAGGGATGGCCGGTGGCGCCAACGTGATCCTGGTGCCCGAGCGTGAGTTCGACATCGAGCAGGTCGCCGCTCAGGTGCGCAGTTGCTTCGACCGTGGGGTGGCGCCGATCGTGGTGACCTCCGAGGGCGCGCTGCCACTCGGTGGCGCCGAGTCGCTGAAGACCGGTGAGCTCGACGCCTTCGGCCACATCCGCCTTGGCGGCATCGCAGACTGGCTGGCGGATGAGATCGAGAAGCACACCGGGATCGAGACCCGCTCCGTGATCCTTGGTCACCTGCAGCGTGGAGGTACACCCACGGCATACGACCGCGTCTTGTCCACCCGGTTCGGTCTGCATGCCGCTGATGCGGTCAATGACAAGGACTTCGGAAAGATGGTCGCGCTGCACGGCATCGACATCGCGCGGGTTTCGCTGGCCGAAGCGGTCGGGACTCTCAAGACTGTGCCACTGGAGCGGATGACCGAGGCCGAGGTCTTCTTCGGCTGACGCCACAACTACCCTTGGCACGTGATTAACCCAAGCAACATCGAGGCAAGCCCTGACGTTCTCGCCGGCCTTGATGCCTGGCGTGACCTGCATGCGGCCCAACAGCCGATCTGGCCCGATGCCGAAGCACTTGCGACTGCCGTGAGCACGTTGTCGAGCTATCCTCCGCTGGTCTTCGCCGGTGAGTGCGACGTCCTCAAGAATCGGCTGGCCGAGGCGGCTCTGGGGAGGGCGTTCGTCCTGCAAGGTGGTGACTGCGCTGAGACGTTTGCCTCTGCCACCGCAGACAACATCCGCGACCGGATCAAGACGATCCTGCAGATGGCGGCGGTTCTGACCTACGGCGCGAGCATGCCGGTGATCAAGGTCGGACGGATCGCCGGCCAGTACGCCAAGCCGCGCAGCAGCAACGACGAGACCCGTGACGGCGTCACGTTGCCTGCCTACCGCGGGGACATGGTCAACGACTTCGCATTCTCCCCGGAGTCGCGCATTCCCGATCCGAACCGCCTCGTGCGGGCCTACAACGCCAGCGCGGCGACACTCAACCTGGTCCGGGCGTTCACCACAGGCGGTTTCGCCGACCTGCGTCACGTCCACGACTGGAACCGCGGATTCGTCGCCAACTCAGCCAACGCGCGCTACGAACGCCTTGCCATGGACATCGACAAGGCGATGAAGTTCATGGCTGCCTGCGGTGCCGACTTCGACGCTCTGCGCTCGGTGGAGTTCTTCGCCAGTCACGAGGCGCTGATCCTGGACTACGAGCGACCGCTGACCCGCATCGACTCACGTACCGGCCTGCCCTATGACGTCGCCGGTCACTTCGTCTGGGTGGGCGAGCGCACCCGCGACATCGACGGAGCGCACATCGACTTCCTATCGCGAATCCGCAACCCCATCGGCGTCAAGGTGAGTCCGGCGGCCCAGCCGGACGACCTGTTGCGTCTCATCGACAAGCTTGACCCGACCCGTGAGCCGGGTCGCCTGACGTTCATCACTCGAATGGGCGCCGGCACGATCCGCCAGGTGCTGCCCTCGATCGTGGAGAAGGTCACGGCCTCTGGCGCGCTGGTGACCTGGATCTGTGATCCCATGCACGGCAACGGCTTTGAGTCGACGTCGGGCTACAAGACACGTCGGTTCGATGACGTTGTGGACGAGGTCCGTGGCTTCTTCGAGGTGCATCGGTCGTTGGGCACCGTCCCTGGCGGGATGCACATCGAGCTCACTGGCAATGACGTGACCGAGTGCCTGGGCGGGTCCGGCGAGATCGTCGACTCCGATCTGGAGAAGCGCTACGAGACGCTGTGTGACCCACGCCTGAACCACCAGCAGAGTCTCGAGCTGGCGTTTCTCGTCGCCGAGATGCTCCAAGGATGACGAACCACATCGTCGACCTGCGCTCCGACACGATCACCAAGCCGGTGGTCGCGATGCGACTGGTGATGGCCTCTGCCGAGGTCGGCGACGACGTCTACGGCGAGGACCCCACCGTTCGGGCGCTCGAGGATCGGGTGGCCGACCTGCTCGGCCATGAGGCCGGTCTGTTCACCCCTTCGGGCTCGATGGCCAACCAGCTGGCGATCCGGCTTCACGTCGGACCGGGCCAGGAGCTCATCGCCGATGAGCTGGCACACGTGCTGAGGGCCGAGATGGGCGCTGCAGCGGTCTTCTCCGGTATCACCTCACGATCCTGGATGGCACCTCGGGGCCTGCTCGACCCGGCAGAGCCGATGCGGATGATGCACCCCGACGCTGGCGCCTACCAGGTGTCGACGAAGGCGATCGTCGTGGAGAACACGCACAACTTCGGCGGCGGCACGATCCAGCCGTTGGAGGCGATCCGCGCCCTCCGCGCCGCGACCCTTCCGTTGGGCGTGGCCATGCACCTCGACGGTGCCCGCCTCTGGAACGCGCACGTTGCCACGGGCATCGAGCTCGCGGCATACGGCCAGCTCTTCGACACCGTCTCGGTCTGTCTCAGCAAGGGTCTCGGCGCACCTGTCGGTTCACTCCTGGTCGGGTCGCAGGCGCACATCGAGGAGGCGCGCGTGTGGCGCAAGCGCTATGGCGGTGGCATGCGCCAGGCGGGGATCCTTGCGGCGGCAGGGATGTGGGCTCTGGACCATCACCTGGCCCGGCTGGCCGATGACCACAGTCGCGCCCACACGTTCGCCGCGGCAGTCGCCAGCCGGTTCAAGGGGGTGATCGACCCGGAACATGTTCAGACCAACATCGTCATCGCCGACGTGGGGTCGCAGGGTTGGGCTGCTGCAGACTTTGTCTCGCACGCTGGTGACCGGGGTCTGCGGATCTATGCCGTGAACGACCGGGCGGTGCGCCTGGTCTGGCACCTCGACGTCGACGCCGCGGACACGGCCCGCGCGACCGAGGTCTTCAGCACTGTGATCGCCCAGGCGGCGCAACGACCGTGAGCTCGTCCGGGCTCGCGGAGCCGCGTTCTTTGCCACCCGGCCAGCGACTGGAGCCGGTGCTTCGAACGGTGCACTACGGGAGTGTGCCCCGGATCGACCTGGCCACCTGGTCGCTCCGAATCGGCGGCGACACCCTGGACGGTGAGACTCTGTCGCTGTCCTGGGCCGACTTCGCCTCGTTGCCGCAGGCGGTTGTCCGGGCCGACCACCATTGCGTCTCGCGCTACACGACCCTGGACCTGAGCTGGTCCGGAGTTGCAGCGCGAACCATTATCGAGATGGCACCCCCGGCCGATGGCGTCGAGCAGGTCCTGGTCTCGGCTTCGCGGGGGTACAGCACCAGCATCCGGCTCGAGGATCTCGCGTCATCGCGGGCCGTCTTCGCCACCCATCTTGACGGTGTCCCTTTGACTCCTGAACACGGTTGGCCGGCTCGGCTGGTCCTGCCCCACCTCTACGGTTGGAAAGGGCCCAAATGGGTTGTGGCTCTTAACTATCAGCGCTACCCCGAACGCGGTTTCTGGGAGCAGCGTGGCTACCACTTCACCGGTGATGTGTGGCGTGAAGAGCGCTATGCATATCAGGAGTAGGGGGACGGCCGGCGGAGACTTGTTTCCCATACTGAGACTGACGAACGATCGTAGGATGAGTGTCGAGGGGTCACAGCATGCGCAGGCCGGAGGACGGATGACCATGGATCAGGACCGCGAACAGGGGGGGACTCCCAGGGCGGAATCAGATGGCCACGTTGAGCCAACCGTTCCTGATGACCTCGTGGCGATGCTTGACCTGTTGGCCCAGACGATAGTCAAGGCGCTCGGCTTTGGAGTGGCGGCCGTCAACATTGCGCATCCGGACGGCTCCCTCGAAGTCGTGTCGGTCGCTGGTGATGAGCAGGCGCGAAGGACGTTGCTCGGGACTGTCCAGAGCGCCGAGATCTGGGACCAGTTCCTAGCCATGAGCGAACCATGGGGTCGGCTCCGGTTCGCAGACCACCGTAGTCAAGAGGCCAACAGCGACCTTCTGAGCTGGGTCCCCGACGTGGTTCCCATCGATGCCGAAGACGCCTGGCATCCGGAAGACGCCCTGTTCGCGCCGCTCACCGCCGCAGACGGCTCGCGCCTTGGCATCTTGTCGGTGGACCTTCCGCACGACGGCCGCCGTCCCACGGCAGCCACCCGTAGCGCGTTGGAAGCTTTCGCAGTCTCCACCGCGCTGGCCATCGAGCACGCCACTCTGCGCTCACGGGCAGAGTCGTCGGAGCGGTCAGTGAGACGGCTCGCTAAGTTCGACTCACTCACCGGGGTCGGGAACCGTTCGATGCTGTTCGAGCGTCTTGAACACGCTGCGACGGTGCGCCCGGAGCGGCGGTCACTGCTGGCTCTGGCGTTCATTGACCTGGACGGTTTCAAAGTCATCAACGACAGTTACTCGCACGACGTCGGTGATCTTGTTCTACGGCGGGTGGCAGGCAGAATACGGAGAGTGGTGCGCCCCCATGACACGGTGGTGCGCTGGGGCGGGGATGAGTTCATCGTCCTGCTCGACCTGCTCGATGACGCGGCGGTTGCCGAGCAGGTGGCACAACGGATCCTGGCAGCGGCCGCAGAACCCATCCGGCATCACGATCAGGAGTGGCGCGTGACGGCAAGCGTCGGGTTGGCCTTCTGCCGTGCAGCCGACAAGCTCGATGTGGACGAACTGGTGCGTCAGGCGGACTCTGCCATGTACCGCGCCAAGCGCGCCGGACGAAACGCCTACGCAGTCTTCGACGAGGCCGGCGACCCACCATCATGACCTGAAGGGTCCCGGTAGTGCCCGTTCCGCATGTGGCCCTCGTCAGAGCTCGTGATGGAGCAGCTCGGCCGGGGGGTCCTGTTCGGCGGTCGCGTCAGCGCGCCGACCGAAGAGCTCCACCGTGTACATGGCGGCGAGGACCATGACTCCGCCGAGCATCATCCTCAAGGTCATCGACTCGCCTCCCAACGCCACTGCGAACGCGGCCGCAAACACCGGTTCGAGGGTCATCACGATGGCGGCGCGAGTCGCGGTCAGATGGGACTGCGCCCAGGTTTGTCCCCAGACGGCGACAGCGCCGGCAACCAGCGCCATGTAGAGCAGGGACGTCCACTCGGCGCGACCGCTCGGAAGCTCGATCCCGCCAGGGATGGCGGCAACGAGGGAAACCACGGCGATCGTGATCAACTGGACGGTGGAGAGCCCGGCTGCCGACGCGGGTGAGGAGTATCGCCCCAGGCCGATGATGTGCAGCGCGTAGAAGGCGGCCGCGAGCAGGGTCACGCCCTCACCGAAGCCGAAACCGGCACTGCTGCCAAATCCGGGGCCGAAGCCGGACATTGACAACGTCGCCAGTCCCGCTGTGGCCATGAGCACCGCAAACCAGGTCGATCTGGGTATGCGGTCTCGAAGCAGGATGGCGCCGAAGATGGGGGTCAGCACGACGTAGGTGCCGGTGATGAAGCCGGATCGCGAGGCCTCGGTGTGCGCCAGCCCGACAGTCTGAAGGATCTGGGCAATGGCATACACGATGCCGAGGCCGACTCCGATCCGGACCTCGCGCCTGCTGACGGCCAGGAGCTGTCGCCAGAACACGGCCACCATCGCGGCCGCAGCGATCGTGAAGCGCACGGCGAGGAAGTCGGTCGGGGGCAGAACTCGAACGACGTCGCGGATCAGGTAGAACGTCGAACCCCAGATCGCGGTGATGCCGACCAGCATCAGGGTCGCGACGAGACGAGAACGTGCTGGAGTCACCGGCGTGGGGCCTTCAGACCACAGTCAGCGTGATGGTTGAGCCCTTTGGTGCCCCAGTGCCGGCGTCGATCGACTGCAGCCGGACCGTGCCGAAGGAGCCACCGAGAATACGCCTTATCTCCACCTGAAAGCCCAGACCCTCCAGGATCGACGTCGCCTCCTTCTCTTGATTGCCGAAGAGATCGGGAACCACCACGAGCTGAGGGCCCTTGGAGACGACCAACGTCACCAGGTCACCCTGGAAGAGCGTCCCGGTCGACGGGGACTGGAGGATGACCGATCCCTTGGGGATGGTGTCGTGCCAGTCCTGTTTGGTGGCATCGACCTTCAGCTTGGCATCGCTCAGTGCCTTGACTGCCTGGTCGGCCGGCTTGCCAGTCCAGTCCTGGAGCTGGATCGGCTGACGGCCCTTGCTGATCACGAGGGCGACGGCTGTGCCCTTCTTCACCGAGGTTTCAGGGACCGGTGACATCGAGACGACCTGGCCCTGCGCCATCTTCTCGCTGAACGCCGTGCTGACCTTGCCGAGGGTGAGGTTGGCTTCCTTCAAGCGCTGCTCCGCCTCGGCCTGGCTGAACCCGATCAGCCGGGGCACACCGTAACGTTCCGGTCCCTGCGACACCGTCAGGGTGACGGTGGATCCGCGACCGATCTCACGCCCGGCCGGTGGGTTGGTCGAGATGACCACTCCGGCCTTGACGACCTCGTCGAAGGACCGGACCACCTTGGGGCTCAGGTGGGCCGACCTCAGCGCCCGCTGGGCCGCCTGCGTGGTCAAGCCTGTCACCGGTGGCACCGTGGCCGATGCGCCCGGGCCCGCGGTGAAGAACAAGATCGCGGCGACCGCTGCCAGCAGGAGCAGCCCGAACAGCGCCACACGCCGGCTGGGCCGGCGCGACGACACGGCCCGAGTCATGAGTCGGCGAAGACCGTTGCCCTTGGTTCCTGGGCCATGCGGGGCCATCGCGGGGGAGACCACCTCGGTGCGTGGAAGGGCAATTGTCGAGCTCGCGGGGGCTGCGCCGCCGGCGCCGGAAGGACGCAGGTCGAGCTCGATGGTGGTGAGCCCCCGGCGTGCCGCCCGCATCTCAGCGAGCATCTCGTTGGCGTCCCGGGGCCGGTTGTCCGGATCGCGTGCGCTGGCCCGTGCGACCAGCAGATCGAGCTCGACTGGCACTGTGCTGACCCGGCTGGAGGGCAGCGGGACGCTGCTGTGGACGTGTTGGTAGGCCACGTGGATGGGCGAGTCGCCGATGAACGCCTTGGACCCAGTGAGCATCTCGAAGAGCAACAGGCCGGCAGCATAGACGTCACTGCGCGCGTCGGCGATACCGCGTTCGACCTGCTCGGGTGACAGGTAGGCAACGGTGCCGAGAAGGACGCCGGTATGGGCGGTGGAGGTCACGGTGTCGACCGCCCTGGCCAGGCCGAAGTCAGCAACCTTGACGGTGCCGTCCTCGCGCAGGATGACGTTCTCGGGCTTGACGTCACGGTGGATCAGACCTGCGCTGTGTGCTGCCCCGAGGGCCTGGAGAACCGGGTCAAGGATGTCGAGGGCTGCACGCGGGGTCAGCGGTCCCTCAGCCTGCATGACCTGGCGCAGGGTCAGCCCGTTGACGAGCTCCATGGCCAGGAACATGTTGCCGTCGTCCTCACCCTGGTCGTAGACCGCCACGACGTTCGGGTGGCTCAGCTTGGCTGCGGAGCGGGCCTCGCGGTGGAACCTGCTGACGAAGGTTGCGTCCCGGGCCAGGTCCGGACGCATGACCTTGAGCGCGACCTCGCGGTCAAGACGCTGGTCCAGGGCGACGTAGACCGTCGCCATCCCGCCATCGGCCAGGTGCGAGAGCACTCGGTAGCGCCCATCGAGAACTCGGTCGATGAGGGAGGAGGGACCAGCAGACGACACGCGATGAGTCTATGTACCGCGAGAGCGCAATCCGTGCAGGCACAACCGGCACCAGCTGACGGTCACCGCGCGCTACACCTGCATCTGTCGCTTGAGGAGGGTGACGGAGGCCACATAGCGCTTGGTGTCGGCGTACATCCCCGCGTTCTGCACGGAGTACAGGCCTTGGTAGTAGCCCGCAATTGCCTGGTCCTGCGTGTGCGCGCTGCGGGACAGGGAGCGCAGGAGGATGACCCCCGCGGTGATGTTGTCCTGGGCGTTGAGCAGGTTGAGCTTGCGGCCGGCGAGCTGCGAGGCCCAGGCGCCTGAGCTTGGAATGACCTGCATCGCCCCGATGGCATTGGCGACCGAGACCTGGCGCTGGTTCCAGCCGGACTCCTGCCACGAGACGGCCAGGGCCAGCTTGGGGTCGACTCCGTGCCGGCGCGCTGTGGCGACGATCATGGCCTTGATCTGGGTCCGGCTCGGGCTGTGGTGCTGCGCCAGGTAGGCACGGTTGGCCGCCGCGGCCCTGACGACGCTGGCCGGGTAGGTGCGTCCGGCGAACGAGTTGCTGCTGCTGGCAGCCCTGGGGGTCACGACCTTCAGCTTCTGCCCGATCTGCAGAATCGACCGCAGCGAAAGGCCGTTGGCCTTCAGCAGTGAGGCCGTTGTCACGCCGCGGCGTACAGCGATGTCGCTGAGGGTGTCGCCGGAGCGCACGTTGACAATGGTCGTGGTGAAAGCTGCGGCAGCCTTGGCCTTGGCCCTGGCTGTGGCGGCAGGCGCCGGGACCCTGATCCGTTGTCCGGGCTGGATGTATGCCGTCCGGCTGATCTTGTTGAGCGAGTAGAGGGTCGAGAGGCTCACCTTGTATGCGACCGCGATGCCGCCGAGGGTGTCGCCGGAGCGAACCACATATGTCGCCGTCCGGGCGGCGGGGGCGACCTTCCGGGCGGCGCTGGGGGTAGCTGGAGTGATACGGGGGACCCACAGTCGTCGTCCGACCGCGAGGAAGTCGCCGCTGCCCACGAACCGGTTGCGGGTGAGCAGGACGCCAACCGTGGTCCGGTGTTTGACCGCGATGTCGCTGAGGGTGTCGCCGGATCGCACCGTGAGCACCTGCCAGCCGAACGGAGCGGGGTTGGAGCTGCGCTGGATGACGGTCGGCGTGGGTTGGGCGGGCACCGGTGAGGTGGCCGGAGTGATGCCGATGACGGGACTCATGACTGGGGCTTCCCATCTGCGGTTGCCGGGCGAGGGAGTGTGCCCACTATGGCGGATGTGGCGTACGGTGCCTGTGGGACTTATGTGAACGATACACGAAACTGATGCCGCACAAGGGGAGGTCGGTCGAGTGGAACGGCCTCCGGTGAGGACACCGGCGTTCTGTGGCAGTGATGTGGTGATGTTCCCCTCGCTGAGACCATGGCACTCTTGACCCGTGCCTAACGACAACACTCCTGACCCATCCGTCGATGACGATCTCGCGGGCCTCGAAGAGCTGGTGGGCGAGTGGCTCACGGTTCCCGACATCGCCGAGCGCCTGGGGCTCCGGCTCAGCGAGGTCCGCCAGCTGATAACCGATCGTCAGATTCTCAGCATCCGGATCGGCCCCCGCCATGTCATCTCCATTCCGGCGAAGTTCCTCAACGAGGACGGGCTCCTTCCCGAGCTCCCCGGTACCTTCACCGTGCTGCGCGACGGCAGGATGACCGACACCGAGATCCTGAGATGGCTCTTCACCCCCGACGACACTCTCCCGGCGCCGGGCGCCCCCATGGACGCCCTCCTCGCGGGTTTCAAGACCGAAGTGCGTCGCCGTGCCATGGAAGCGGCCTTCTGAGCGTGAGGCATGCCTCGTATGCCGTGATGCTGGGTTTTGTGCTGATCGGAACCCTGCCGCTGCACCGGTACTTCCGCCTCGGTGTGCTGCGCCAGCGGCTACGTCTGCTCATCGCGATCCTGCCGGTCGCCGTGGTCTTCATCACCTGGGACGTCATGGCCACTGCGGCAGGGCACTGGCGGTTCGACCCCGCTCAGACGTTCGCCATCCGTCTGTGGGGACTGCCACTGGAGGAGTACGCGTTCTTCGTCGTGATCCCGGTGGCGGGCATCCTCACCTTCGAGGCCGTGGCCGTGTTCCGTGCCCGGCACCGATCACCATGATCTGCAACAGCTCATGACCGCGTACACGGTCGCGGCCACCGTGGCCGTGCTGACCGCGATCCTCGGGGACCTGCTCGTCCTGCGGACCGCACTGCTGCGCACGCGGACCTGGTGGACGGCATACGGCATCGTCGTGGGGTTCCAGCTGCTCACCAACGGCTGGCTGACAGGTCGCGGCATCGTCCGGTACAGCGACGAGGCCATCCTGGGCTCGAGGCGCATCGTGTTCGTCGGCGACGGCCGGATTGCCTATGCGCCGGTCGAGGACCTTGCCTTCGGGTTCGCCCTGGTGCTCATGAGCTGTGCCGTCTGGGTGTGGGCCGGCGCGGCGCTGCGACGATCTCAGTGAGGTTGGCGCCGACGGTGCGGGCCGCCAGATGTCCGGCGGTGGCCAGTCGTTGCCAGGACGGCACGACGAGTCGACGCTCGAACACGTTGAAGTCATTGGCAATCACCCGCTGCAGGATCCGGCGGTACAGCGTGAAAGCCGCCTCCAGACATGGCCGGCTGCGGGCATCGACCATCATCAGCCCCGGCTGCGCCTGGGCGTAGAGGTCGAGGGCCCGACTCACCTCGAAGGCGACCAGTGAGCGCACCTGTGGAGAAGGCACTCGGGTGTACACGGCTTCAGCAAGATGGTGCTCGCTGACCCCAAAGCGCTCCAGGTCGGCCTGCGGCAGATAGATCCGGCCGAGGGCGTGGTCCTCGCTGATATCACGGATGAAGTTGGTCAGCTGGAAGGCTTCGCCGAGCGTCGCCGCCCGGCCCATCGCCTCGGGGCCAGTCGCCCCCAGTAGCGGCGCCATCAGCTCTCCGATGACCGCCGCGCTGCCCCGCATGTATCCGCGAAGCTCCTCCCAGGTCGCATATCGAGTGACCGTCAGATCCATGACCATCGCCTCGAAGAACTCATCCAGCAGATCGGGCTTGAGCTCGAAGCTGCGCATCGTGTGCCATGCCGCAGCGAGGACGGGTTGCTTTGCGGGATCCGGTGGAGTCTCGGATTGCACTGCCGCCAATGCGAGTTCGCGCCATGCGAGCAGAGCTGCAGGATCTGGGGACTGAGTGCGGGGTGCGTCCACCAGCTCATCGGCCACCCGAGCGAAGGCGTAGAGGGCCCAGACGTCGGGACGTCGATCGCGAGGCAGCAGCCGCGTGGCGAGGTAGTAGGTGCGACCGTGGGCGGCGTGGATTTGACGGCAATGTTCATAGGCCGCAGCCAGATCGGGAGCCATGGCCCGGTTCGCTGCCCTGGCGCGTCTCAACGCCAGGCCAGCGAGCGATAGGACGGGTCGGGGCCGGTGAGGCGTTCGGCGGCAAGGCGCCCGCTGATCAGCACCATGGGCACCCCAACGCCGGGAGTCGTGCTCGAGCCGGCGAAGACCACGTTGTCGCCGAGCCTGTTGGGGGAGCGGAAGGGGCCGGTCTGGCCGAACGTGTGCGCCGCGGCGAACGGCGTGCCTGCGCCCAGGCCACGGTCGGCCCAGTCCGCCGGGGTGATCAACAGCTCGGTGTCGATGGCGTCGCCAAAGCCCTGATAGCCAGCGTTCTCAACGGTGTTGACCATGTGTTCGCGATAGGGACCACTCAGTCTGGTCCAGCCCAGCGGCTGCGTCTGGTCAAGGTTCGGGGCAGGGAAGAGCACGTATGCCGAGCTGTGCCCGTCAGGCGCCAGCCCCGGGTCGGTGACAGAGGGCAACGAGACCAGGAAAGACGGGTCACGCATCAGCCGCCCGGCGTCCAGGTCGTCGAACACGCGGGACCAGTCGTGGCCAAAGTGCATCGTGTGGTGGGTTGCACCGGGCCAGGTGCGGTTCACACCCGCGGCGAGGACGACACAAGACGGTGAGTACCGCGTCCTGCCAGAGAGTCCCGGCTGCCAGCGGCGCATCCGTGAGGCCTGCGGCGCCGGGGCCAAGACCTCAAGCGCGGCGGGCCGATCGAGCGTCATGACCACAGCGTCCGGGGACCAGGTCCGCCCGTCGAGGCTCTGGAGCCCCGTCATCCGATCGCCGTTCCACGTCACGCTGGTGACCCGGGTGTCATAGACGAACTCGACGCCGGCCTTGCGTGCTGCCGCCTCCATCGCGGTTGGCAGCGCATTCATCCCGCCCACGGGATAGAACACACCTTCGACCAGGTCCATGTAGGTGATCACGGCGTAGATGGCCAGCGCCCTGGCAGGTGAGACACCGGCATACATGGCCTGGAAGCTGAAGATGCGCTGGAGACGCTCGTCGCGGAAGTATCGGGCAACCGTGGGCGCCAGCCGTGAGAACCCGCGCAGGGCAACGAGCTTGGCCAGGGATGAACCGACCAGGTCGACAGGGGAGTCGAAGTTGCGGTCGATGAAGTCGCGCATCTGGAGGCGGTACAGGCGGGTCACGAACTCGACGTAGCGCCGGTATCCGTCAGCGTCGGCGGAGCCGTTGGATCCGCCGAATGCCTGGATCCGTTCAGCCATCTCGTCGACGTTGTTGGTGACGGACAGGGTTGTGCCGTCAGCGAACTGGGCTCGATAGGCAGGATCGAGGGGCCGCAGGGTGACCCAGTCGGACAGTGACTCACCCAGTGCGGCGAAGCAGTCGGCAAGAAGGTCGGGCATGGTCAGGACTGTCGGGCCGGTGTCGAGGTGATAGGTCCCTCCGCCCGTCGCGGGCAGCGTCACGCGCGCAGCTCTGCCACCGGGAGCGGACTCGGCCTCCAGGACGGTCACGCGGCGGCCGGCGCCGGCCAGATGCATCGCGGCAGACAGGCCGGCCAGCCCGGCGCCGACGACCACCACGTCGCCGGGTGTTGCTCGACCGCTCACGCGGAGCGGGCAGTCGAGACGTCGATGAGGGTGTCCAGTGCTGCCCGGCCCTCGTCGGTCAACCCGGTGGTGGACTGCAGGGCCTCACGAGCCGACGTGTTGAGGTCCAGGATCATCTGCTCGACGCGGTCGAGTGCACCGCTGGCGGTGATCGCGGCACGGAGCTCGTCAACGCGAGGCTCGTCCAGATCAGGCATCCCGAGCAGCTTCTCGAACAGTGTGACGACCTGGGGGCTCGCGTGGTCCAGCGCCAGAGCGACCAGGACTGTCAGCTTGCCCTCGCGCAGGTCATCGCCGGCTGGTTTGCCTGTCCGTGCTGGGTCTCCGAAGACACCCAGCACGTCGTCGCGCAGCTGGAAGGCCTCGCCCAGGTCAAGCCCGTAGCGCGAGAGGGCGTCACGGTCGGATGCGCTCACACCGGCTGCCGCGGCCCCGATCAGCAGCGGGTGCTCGATGCTGTACTTGGCGCTTTTGTAGCGAATTACCCTGCGGGCGCGAGCGATTCGCTCGTCGGTGGTCAAGCCGTCCCATCCTCGGGCGGACTCGAGCACGTCAAGGAACTGCCCACCCATGAGCTGCGTGCGCATCTGGTCGAACACGGGACGGGCACGGGTCAGCTCGGCCACCGGAAGTCCGGACGTCGCAAGCAGCTCGTCGCTCCAGGTCAGGCACAGGTCGCCACCCAGGATGGCACCGGCCACGCCGAAGCGGTCACCGCTGCCGGCCCAACCCGCGGCCGCATGCTCATCTGCCAGGCGTCTGTGTGCCGCCGGCATACCGCGTCGGGTGTCGCTGTCGTCCATGACGTCGTCGTGCAACAGTGCCGCGGCCTGGAAGAACTCCATCGCGGCCGCAGCGCGGATGACCGCCTCGTTGTCAGGCCCGCCGGCGGCGCGATAACCCCAGTAGAAGAAGGCAGCCCGGAGCCGCTTGCCGCCTTGCAGCAGGGAGCCGACGGCCGCCACCAAAGGGGTGAGCTCATCACCGATCTCCGACAGGACCCGGGACTGGCTGGAGATTTCAGCGTCGACAGCCGCCTGCACGCGGACGCGCAGGTCGTTGGTGTCCAATGGGTTCGACATCAGGCCTCCGGATGCTGAGAGGTCTGAGCCTACGTGCTGTCGCACGCATAGTCTGGCCGGTATGGCGCACGGAACCTCATCGATCCTCCCTCAGCCCGCGCACCTCACCCGCTCGATTGCGCGAGTGCTCGCGGGGGAGGGCACGTCGTACAGTTTCGAGTTCTTCCCGCCCAAGGATGACGCGGGCGAGCAGACGCTGTGGGAGGCGATTCGTCGCCTGGAGCGCATTCGCCCGACGTTCGTCTCTGTGACCTATGGCGCTGGTGGATCTACTCGTGAACGAACGGTGAGGATGACCGGCCGGATCGCCCGCGAGACGACGCTGACTCCGATGGCTCACCTGACCTGTGTCGGGTCGTCGGTGGCCGAGCTTCGTCAGGTCGTGGGGGAGTATGCCAGCGCAGGGATCCGCAACGTGTTGGCCCTGCGCGGCGACCCACCCGGCGGTCCCGGAGCTCCGTGGACTCCCCACCCCCAAGGCCTCAACCACGCCGACGAGCTCGTGACGCTGATTCGTTCACTGGGCAGCTTTACCGTTGGGGTGGCTGCCTTTCCCGACCAGCACCCCGAGTCCTCAAGCCTTGACCAGGATGCCGACGTGCTCGTGCGAAAGGCCGATGCAGGGGCCGAGTTCGCCGTGACCCAGTTCGTGTTCGACGCTGACAGATATGTTCGTTTGCGCGACCGGGTGGTTGCGCGCGGACGAGACCTGCCGATCATTCCCGGGCTGATGCCGGTGACGAACTTCGCGCAGGTGCGGCGGATGGCCGAGCTGTCGGGGACGCCGCTGCCGGCCGCCGTGGTCGCCAGGCTCGAAGCGGTGGCTGGCGATCCCGGTGCGATCCGCGAGGCGGGGGTGCAGATCGCTACGGAGCTGTCCGTGCGGCTGCTCGCCGAGGGTGCGCCGGGCCTTCACTTCTACACGATGAACCGCTCGTCAGCCACGCTGGAGGTCTACGCCAACATCGGGGTCTGAGACCCTCAGGAGACGATGTTGGGACGGTCCCAGAGAAGTTCTGGCCCGAACTAGTCCGTATGCCCGGTCGGGTCGGATGGCAACGGCAGGCCGATCCTGACGCCGTCCCCGACGATCCGGCAGATTGCTAGGCGCGCCGGGAACGTGGTGGCTCAGGCGACCTCGGCGGTGTGGCCTCCGGTCAGGCGTAAGAGCTCGTCATACGAGGTAGGGAAGACCGTGTATGGGTGACCTGCTGCGGCCCACACCTGCTCATAGCGACTCAGGGAGATGTCGACCACGGTCTCGACGGGATGGAGGAGGGCGACGGGCGCCACGCCTCCGATCGTGAATCCCGTCTGGGTGCGGACGAACTCGGCGTCGGCCAGGATGACGTCGCTGAGCTCGAGCAAGTCTGCGACCTTGACGGTGTCGACCCGGTGAACTCCTGAGGTGAGGATCAGCAGGGGCCGGATCGACCTGTGCTTGCGATAGGCCTTGAAGACCAGCGAGTTGGCGATCTGGGCTGTCTCGATGCCCAGCGCACTGGCGGCCTGTCGTGCTGTCTGTGCGGCGTCGTCAAGGACCATGATCTGACCGCGGACACCGAAGGACGTCAGGGCTGCGGCCACGCGACGCACGCAGGGATGCTCCAGAACCCCCTCGACGCTCAGATCTGCCATGAAGGCACGGTAGCCGTGCGTGGCCCCCACACGGAAGGCCACCGCCCGGCTATCGGGGCCGGACACAGGGGTCGGCCATCGGGGTTGACGGGCTGTCGGGGCTGCGGTGTACATTCAGATGAGTCGAACACATGTTCTATAAATGTGTACGACCAGGTACGACTGGTTCTGCGGCGGGCGCCTCGACCCCGCCTGCCGTAGAACCGGACGGACCCCTGACTTCCACCCCTTGCCCACGTCCGGAGGAGCTGACCATGGTGCGTCGTTATGAGGAACCCATCGAGGTCCGGGCCGATGTTGGCACCGTCGATGTCGGTGTCGCTGGTGCTGGCGGCGTTGACCATGATGACCGCGATGGCGACATCGGTTGTGTTCCGGACCCGACACCTTCGGCCTTCTTGTGGCGCGGCCGGCTCTATATCGTGCGCGACGTGATCGGGCACTGGCGAGAGCGCCGGGCATGGTGGCGTGAAGCCCTCGACCCTGACGAAGAGGTTGCTGCCCGCGGGCTGGACTGTCTCGAACAGGAGGTATGGCGAGTGGAAGCCAGCCCCGGTCGCCTCGCCGGCACCGGGGTCTACGACCTTGGAATGCACGACCTTGGATTGCATGGCCTGGGCACGGCCGGGCCTGCGCGCAGCTGGCGACTTCTGCGTGTGGCGGACTAGGCGGTGCGGTGATGACGACAGCAATGACCGCTCCGCAAGCGCCCCTGGCCGGCACGGTGCTGGACCTGCTCGAGCGATCCCGGGCCAGCCTGTTGTCGGCCTGCCACGCCGACTCCGTCGCCGATCGCTACGTCGAGGCTCACCTGGCGGCCTTGCGCGCGGCGGCAGCCTTGCTGGCTGCCCGGAGCAGGCCCAGCCGACGCGCGCAGCTACGCAGTGTGTGGGAGGTGCTGCCGCAGGTGGCTCCCGAGCTGACCGAGTGGGCGGTGTTCTTTGCCGCGTCGGCCAAACGCCGTGCGGCGCTCGCGCGAGGTTCGGCCGGGCTGGTGGCACGCGAGTCCGATGATCTTCTACGGCAGTCCGAGATCTTCTTCGAGCTGGTCCAGGGGGCACTCGGCCTGCCCATGAGCCGGGCGTTGCCCGACTTCATTGCTGTGACAGGTCGGCAGGATGCGACCCGGCAGCTGCGACCCGACAGTGCGCGACCCGACAGTGCGCGACCCGACAATGCGCGACCCGACAGTGCGCGACCCGACAATGCGCGATGATTTTGCCCACCTGCACGTCGCGTCCGGCTTCTCGTTGCGCTACGGCGCATCGACACCGGCGGCGTTGGTGGAACGTGCCGCTTCTCTGGGCCAGCCCGCGCTCGCCCTGACCGACCGCGACGGACTCTATGGCGCCGTGCGTTTTGTGCAGGCCTGCGACGAGGCTGGCATCGCCTCGGTGCTCGGCGTGGACCTGGCCGTGTGGGACGGGCGATCCAATACCGTTCCCGGGCAGGGGGTTCAGGCTGCTCGTGCCAACCCTGCCAACCTTGCTCGTGGCAACGCTGGTCGCGCCAGCCCGGCCAGGGGCGGCGCCGAGGTCGATCCCCGATATCCGCGGGTCACGGTCCTGGCACGTGGGCAGGGCGCCGGGGTCGACCCTGGGGTCGGCTGGGGCAGGGTATGCCGTCTGGTGACCCAGACCCACCTCAGTGGTGAACGCGGAGCCCCGGTCACCAGCGCCCAGCTCATCGCCGAACATGCCGTGGATCCACGAACCGGACAGCTGGCGCTGCTGGTCCTGCTCGGGCCGGCCTCTGACGTGGGCCAGGCCTTGCTGGAACGACGCCCCGACCTGGCACGCAGGTTGCTGCGCCAGTGGGTCGACCTGTTGCCGCGTGGCGGTGTGGTCATTGAGGTGGTGTGCCATGGCGGGCCGGAGGGCACGCCGGCCAGCCTCGGGCATGCTGCCCGGCTGCTGGGCCTGGCCACCGAGTCCCAGCTGCCGGCTGTGCTCACGGCTGCGGTCCGCCATGCCGATCCTGGCGGGGCCGTGACAGTCGACGTCCTTGATGCTGCCCGTCGCCTCGTGCCACTGGACACGCGTCATCTCGACAGGGTGACCACGGCAGGTCATCTCGCCTCGGCGGCCCAGATGTATGCCGTGGCCTGCGACGTCGTCAGGGCCTCAGGTGCCGGGGTCAGCGGTGGCAGCAGCGGTGAGCGTGACCGAGCCCGCCAGCTGATGGCCGACACCGTGGCGCTCTCGCTGGCGTGCGCGCTGGACTCACGGACCGATCTCGGCTTTGGCTCGGTGCACCTGCCGGAGCCGATGACGCTCGGTATCGCTGCTGAGGAGAGTCCTCAGGAGGTTCTGGCTGCTCGCTGCCGGGGTGCCATCGCCACGAGATACGGGGGAGCGGGTGACGCCGAGCTGTCAGCGGTGGCCTCGCGGCTGGAGGACGAGCTTCGCGTCATCGCCGGCCTTGGCTATCCGACCTACTTCATGACAGTGGCGGCAGTGTGTGACCTGATCCGTGACCTTGGGGTGCGGGTGGCGGCACGAGGTTCGGGCGCCGGCAGCCTGGTCAACTATCTGCTCGGCATCAGCGGGGTGGAGCCGTTGCGTCACGGCCTGCTCATGGAGCGGTTCTGCTCACCTCTGCGTGCCCAGCTGCCCGATATCGATATCGATGTGGAGTCAGCCCGACGGACCGAGATCTACGAGCACGTCCTGGAACGCTTTGGCGGGGATCGGGTCACGTGTGTGTCGATGATGGACACCTACCGCGTGCGCCACGCGATCCGGGACGTCGGCGCCACGCTCGGGTTCCCGATCGGCGAGATCGACGTCATCGCCAAGGCGTTCCCGCACATTCGGGCCCGTGATGTCCGGGCCGCCATGGCCGAGCTGCCAGAGCTGCGTGCCAGCGGCCTGGATGCTCCTCGCCTGCGAGTTCTCTTCGACCTCGTGGAACGACTCGATGGCCTGCCCCGGCACATTGCGGTGCACCCCTGCGGCGTGATCCTGTCCAACAAGGAGCTGCTCGACCGCACTCCGGTCGAGGCCAGCTGGCTGGGGTTCCCGATGAGCCAGTTCGACAAGGACGACGTCGAGACCCTGGGCCTGCTCAAGCTCGACATCCTCGGCATCCGCATGCAGTCGGCGATGGCCCACGCTGTTCATGAGGTGGCACGGGTCGACGACATCAACATCGACCTCGACGACAGGGCGCAGGTCACTCTCGACGACGACAGGACGTTTCGGCTGATCCGCTCCGCGCACACGCTTGGGTGCTTCCAGATCGAGAGTCCGGGTCAGCGCGAGCTGGTCGGCAAGTTCGGGCCGGAGACCTTCGAGGACCTCATCATCGACATCTCGTTGTTCCGCCCCGGCCCGGTCAAGTCCGACATGATCACCCCGTTTCTGCTGGCCCGTCAGCGCTGGCGTGCGCCCCAGTACCTCCACCCCAGCCTCGAACCAGCCCTGAAGGAGACGCACGGTGTCGTGGTCTTCCACGAACAGGTGCTCAAGATCGTTGCCGAGACCACCGGCGTCACCCTGGCCCAGGCCGACGAGGTGCGCAGGGCACTCGGATCACCTCAGGGTCAGCTGGACGTCGAGGCATGGTGGCGACCGGCCGCGGCGGCCAGGGGCTACGAGCCTGCTGCGGTTGACCGGATATGGGAGGTTCTCAAGGCGTTCGCATCTTTCGGGTTCTGCAAGGCCCATGCGGCAGCGTTCGCACTACCCACCTACCAGTCGGCATGGCTGAAGGCCCATCACCCGGCGGCCTTCCTGTCCGGTGTGCTCACCCATGATCCGGGCATGTATCCCAAACGGCTGATCCTGGACGACGCCCGCAACCTGGGCATCACCATTTTGGGACTGGACGTCAACGCCTCGGGCGAGAGCTATCGGGTGGAACCGCTCGGGTCGTGGGCGCAAGGAGACAAAGACTGCGAAGACTGTGGCGGCGACAGCGACAGCGGTTCTGTTGATGCCGTCGGCATTGAACGGCACCTGGCTGCCGACCTGCCCGATGGGCGGGCCTACGGCATCCGGCTGTCCCTGGCTGATGTCAAGGGCATCAGCGACGCCGAGGTACAGCGCGTCCTGGCCGGCCAGCACTATTTCACCCTCGCCGACTTCTGGCAGCGCGCCCAGGTCAGTCGTCCGGTGGTCGAGCGGCTGGTCATGGCCGGGGGGTTCGACTCGCTCTACGGAATCGGCGGCACGACGGTCTCCAGCGGCAGCGGTATGACCGGGCGACGTGGCCGGGTGACCCGGCGCGACCTGTTGCTGCACGTGGCCGAGCTCGACCGATGGACTCGATCGGTGCACCGGTCCGGTCGCAGGGTGGCACCTCGTACATCCCGTGGCATCTCCAGGGCCGCTGCGGCGACCCACGTGGCGGCCCTGGCGAGGGCGACCAGCGCAGGGACGCGCGACGTGCGACTTCTGGCTGCAGCACAGTCCCAGGGCGGGCTGCCCGTCATACCGTCTCAGGCGCAGCCCATGCAGCTCTCCCTCGATCTGGGGGACACCCCCGAGCTCACCATGTCCACTGGTCTGCCCGAGATGACGGGGCCGGAGCGGGTCAGGGCCGAGCTGGACATCCTGGGGCTGGATGCCAGTGCCCACGTCATCGACTTCTATGCTCCGATGCTGCGGGCGCTCGGAGTGACCCGATCCAGTGAGCTGCTCGGAGCGCGCAGTCGCTCCGAGCTGTGGGTCGCCGGGGTCAAGGTTGCCACGCAGACGCCGCCGATCCGCTCGGGACGACGCGTGGTGTTTCTCACCCTGGACGACTCAACCGGCCCGGTCGACGCCACTTTCTTCGAGGATGTCCAAGGCCCTTATGCCGCAACTGTTTTCCACTCCTGGATGCTTCTTGTCAGGGGCATCCTGCGCCGAACCGGGCCCAAAGGCGTCTCCCTGCGGGCCACCGGTGCCTGGGAGCTGTCCGGGCTGTGGGAGGCCTGGACCCGAGGTGGGCTCGCGGCCGTCCATGCCGAGCTGTACGAAGCAGATGAGCGGGCGCATGCCCTGGCTGCGGCCGGTGAAGCCTTCGATGAGACAGCTGCTGCCGGGGCTGCGGAGTCCCGATCCAGCCGACCCGTTATGTCGCCCACGACGGGAGGCGATGCGGCCGGCGGGATGGGCGGATCGCGGCGCCGAGTCCTGGTGCACGCATCAGGGTTCAAACAGTCGCCCTACGCAGACATCAAACCTGCCGGTGGCGACGTCAGGGACTCCCGCAAGCTGCCCAACGAAGGCCACGCAGTTCCCGACAAAGGTGCTCCGCCACGCAAGCTGTGGCATGCCAGCCCCGGAAGTTCAGGCCACTAGGGTGGAACCGATCCGACCGTCACCGCAGTCGTCCTGTCAGGCATCCAGGCCCATCTCAGGCCCGTGCCCGTCAGCGACCACCAGCACCAGAGGAGTCTTGCCGTGGCTGATGAAGGGCAACCCGCTGTTGACGAGGGGCGACGTGGCCGTCGCGGCGGTGTCGAGACCTCTGTGCGCACCTCCGCCGTCTGGGAGTCCGTGCGGGCCGTCGTGGCCGAGCGCCAGGATCAGCTCGGCCGTAGCCTGCGCGTCGTCGACCTGGGTGGTGGCACGGGCGGTCTGGCCGTTCCACTGGCCCGGTTGGGTCACCACGTCACGGTCATCGACCCCAGCCTCGACGCGCTGGCGTCGTTGTCTCGCCGGGCCGGCGACTCAGGCGTCGCCGAGCGGATCCTGGCTGTGCAGGGCGACGCCGCCACCCTGCTCGACGTCCACCCTGACGCCGACGCTGACCTCGTGTGCTGCCACGGCGTGCTGGAGTTCGTCGATGATCCGGCGGCGACCCTGCGATCGGTTGCCGCGGTGCTCGCCCCTGGTGGCTACGTCAGCCTCGTGGCCGCCACCCGTATCGCAGCAGTCCTGTCCCGTGCCCTGGCCGGCCACTTCGACCAGGCTCAGCGTGCTCTCACCAGCGACGACGGCCGATGGGGGCCGGCCGACCCATTGCCTCGGCGCTTCGACGCCGCCGGCCTCACGGCCCTTGTCGAAGACGCCGGGCTGGTCGTCCACGACGTGCATGGGGTCCGAATCTTCAGTGATCTGGTGCCTGCGTCCTCAGTTGACTCCGACGCCGACCGGGCCGCGCTGCTCGAGCTCGAGCGGACCGCTTCGCGTCATCCCGACTACGCGTTCCTGGGGCACATCGGTGCAGCCCTGCACGTTCTGGCTCGCCGCGGCTGACCAGCCGCCGGAGTCTGGGCTCTTGTCCAGACTCCGGTCAGGGCGGTCCGGCCGATGAGCCGGCGCCAGTTCGCCGTCCCCGAACGCCCGGACGATCGCGTCCCGGACGATGACGGCTGTTCGATCCTGCACGTGGACATGGACGCGTTCTATGCATCCGCGTCCCTTCTCAGCCGTCCCGAGCTCAAGGGCACGCCGGTCATTATCGGCGGAGGAGGCAACCGGGGCGTCGTACTGTCCGCGACCTACGAGGCCCGGGCGTTCGGAGTGGCCTCAGCGATGCCGATCGCCCGGGCCCGCCGGCTGTGCCCACAGGCCACCGTTGTCGCTCCTGACTACGCCCGCTACGAGCGCATCTCCCACGCGGTGATGGCGGTGTTCGCCAGTGTCACTCCGATCGTCGAACCGCTGTCGATGGACGAGGCATTCCTCGATGTCTCCGGCGCCCGGCGTCGGCTGGGGACGGGGCGCCAGATCGCCCAGCAGATCCGCGACACGATTGCCGATGAGCAGGGCATCGCCTGCTCGGTCGGCGTGGCATCCACCAAGTTCATCGCCAAGCTCGCATCCGGTCTGGCCAAACCCGACGGGCTGCTTGTCGTGCCCGAGGCCGAGGTGGTGGGGTTTCTCCACCAGCTGCCGGTCGGCGCGCTGTGGGGGGTCGGCGACCGCACCGAGGAGGCTCTGCAGCGCCTGGGCCTTCGGACCGTGGCCGACATCGCCCACACGCCGGTGGACACCCTGAGGCGGGCCATTGGCGACAACGCGGGACCCGCCCTGCACGAGCTGGCCTGGGGACGTGACACCCGCGCAGTGGTGCCCACCAGTCGCGAACGCAGCATCGGCGCTGACGAGACGTTCTCCTACGACGTTGACGACCCGGCATACATCCACCGAGAGCTGCTCAAGCTCAGCGACCGCACTGCGGCCAGGGTGCGCGCTGCGCGAATGGTGGGCCGAACAGTCACCGTGAAGGTACGTTTCGCCGACTTCACCACGATCACGCGGTCCAGGACATTGCGTGACCCGACCGACGTCAGCCGCGACATCTTCGCGACAGCGTTGTCGCTCTTTGACGGGCTGGGTCTGCAGCGAGCCCGGCTGCGGCTGGTCGGTGTCCGTATGACGGGTCTGATGGACTCCGATCACGCACCCATCCAGGGTCTGCTGGATGAGCCGGCGCACGGCTGGCGAGACGCGGATCGGGCGGTTGATCGAGCCAGCGCGCGGTTCGGTGCAGGCGCGGTTCGCCCGGCCAGTCTGGTCCAGGGTGAGAGATCGGCTACCACTCCGATGCGTGGCGACATATCCTGAGGGGGTCGTTGGCACGAGATCAAGGTCGCGTGCCCGCGCATCGCCGGTTCTGGGCACAACCCTGGACCGTCGAGCGTTGTTGTCATTGACGGATCCGGGCGCACGGGAGGTCGAAGGTGCCGCTTTCAGAACACGAGCAACACCTGCTTGAGCAGATGGAACAGGCGCTGTATGCCGAGGATCCGAAGTTTGCCTCGCAGATGCAGGGATCTGCCGCGCGCGCGCGCCTTCGTCGCAGGGTCCTGGTCGGCGCAGTGGGGGTCATCGCCGGTCTCGGACTCGTTTTTGTCGGAGTCAGCTCGGTCAACCTCTGGTTTGGCGCCGCGGGATTTGCGCTGATGGTCGGCGGCGTCGTCTATGCGATCACGCCCGCCAAGGCGCCCAAGGTCAAGCTGGGTGCGGTCGCCCAGGATGGCACCGTGCACGCCCACGCCAACGCCGGCAAGTCCGGCAAGTCCGGCAAGTCCGGCAAGTCGCGCCAGCAGACCAAGGGGCCGAAGTCGAGCAAGCAGAGCCTGATGCGCCGCCTGGAAGACCGCTGGGATCGCCGCCGTAACGACCAGCAGTAGCCGCCGGTCCGAACGGATCGGCCGACGAGTCAGGCTGTCGCGTACGTCAGACGGTCGTGAGT
>JBBRWQ010000044.1:0-27065 GCA_038249115.1 Actinomycetales bacterium | reverse complement strand
GTTGAGGTGGACTGTGTTTCTGAACGGTTGGGCGAAGTCCTATCGCGGCGGCGCGATCACGACCAGCGCGGCTGCGGCGGCAAGCACTCCGAACGTGATCGTCGCCTCCGCGATCAGCCCCGCCGCAGAAACGCACCCTGATCCGAAAAACGAACCTATCGCCTCCTGGATACAGCGTTGTTCACCGGTCTGCAGGCGGACTACACGGTCACCACCGTCGACGCCGCGGGCGCCCCGGTGCCGTTGGGTTCGGCGGGTTCGGTCACCACGGTGGGCGACACCGTCGGAGCTGGTGCGACCTCCCTGGTCGTCACCGGCCTGACCAACGGATCGGCCTTCCGGCTCCAGGTCTCGGCGACCAACGCCTTCGGCACCAGCCCGTTCTCGGCCTTCTCGGACTGCCGTCACACCCGGTGGCGCAATTGTGGTCCTCGCGGTGCCTGGAGCTCCCACGATCGGGGCCGCCACGGCCGGGGACGGGACGGCAACGGTGCGCTGGACCCCTCCAGCTGACAACGGTGGCACGGCGATCACCGGCTACTCGGTGCGGGCCTTCGCCGGCGCCGCTCTGGTTCGGACCCAGGCCGTCACGGGGCCCGCCACCTCTGCGGTGGTCACCGGGCTGACAAATGGCACGGCGTACACATTCGACGTGGCAGCCGTCAACGCATTGGGTACCGGCGCCCCTCGGCCAGGTCCCCCAACCTGGTCACCGCGCGGTAATCCCCCGCGTGCCGAGTGTCAACGGCACTGCCGTCCCTCCCCGGACAGCAGCGCCGCTTGATCGGGTCGGCGCGCACGCCGAGCTACCAGGTCAGTTTCTGCGCCTTGAGCACGTAGTGCCCTTCGCGCTCGGCAAACGTAGCCCGGAAGCCTTCCTTGACTCCGTTGACGCGCATCTGACAGTCGGTATGGGTGCCCACCTTGAGGTCGGAGAAGTTCTTGCACTCCACCCCGTTGATCTTGTCCTTGGCGGTCTTGGGCTCGATCCTGGTCGCGATCCTGGCCGCCAGCGCCTTGCCGCTTGCCGCCGGGTTGAAGATCAGCACGGACGGCGAAGGCGTCGCTGTCACCGTCACGGTGGCGGTTGGCAGGGGGACGGTTGAAGCGCATCCGGTCAGCAGCAGCGCGCCGACCAGGGACCCCATCAGGCCAGACTTGATGTGCATCGCCGCTCCTCTGAACCATCTGCCCGTTCATGGGCTCCGTTCGAGTGTCGCCGTCGAGCCTTGAGACTTTCTTGGGCTTGACCGGATCTCAGCAAGGCGTGACGGCCGCTGCGTGGTCGGGGTCTCTTTTCGCATTGGGGCAGACTGCTCCCATGGTCCTGGGCTTGGCGTGCGCGCTGTTCGCGGCTGTTGCCTATGGAAGCGCGTCGGTGCTGCAAGGAGTTGCTGCACAACGAGCCGAGCAAGGCTCCGGCCTCGACCTCCGACTCATGGTCCGCCTGGCCCGATCGGTCCCCTATGTGTCAGGCCTCGGCCTCGATCTGGCCGCGTTCCTGGCCTCACTGGTCGCCCTGCGGACGCTGCCGTTGTTCCTCGTTCAGTCAGCAGTGGCCTCGAGCGTCGGGGTCACCGCCATCATCGCTGCTGCCATCGGCGTCCGTTTGCGGGGTCGCGAGGTCGCCTCGCTGGTCGTTCTGGCGGCCGGTCTGCTGATGCTGGCCATATCAGCCCAGCCAGAAAAGGGGGTGCCCATCACGCTCACCTACCGATGGGCACTGCTCGCCTCTGTGGTGCTGTTGGGCGCGGCAGCGGTGATCGCCGCAAGGCAGGCCGGACGCTCAAGCGCTCCGGCCCTTGCTCTCCTGGCGGGCCTTGCCTTTACCGTCGTTGCCGTCTCGGCCCGGAGCCTGAGTCTGCCCAGCCCGTGGTGGCACGCCTTGGCCGATCCGGGTCTGTGGGCGATCCTGACCCACGGCGCTCTTGGAATGCTCTTGTTCGCGACCGCTCTCCAACAGGGGTCGCTCACCACCGTGGTTGCCATGACGTTCGCCGTCGAAACCGTCGTTCCGGCAGTCATCGGCCTGGCGTTCCTCGGGGACAGGACACGAGTCGGATATGCACCGATCGCAGCAGTGGGCTTCATTTTCACGATCGCAGGAACTCTGGCTTTGGCCTCACACGACCTGACCCGCGACGTGAACAGGGCCACTGCGGCGACCGACCATCACCCTGCCGACGGGTGACCACGTCGAGTCCAGAGGAAGGCCAGGAGTTGGTCTCAGTCCCAGCCCTCCTCGTCGGAAATGACGTGGACGGCAGCCTCTTCGGCGGATGAGCCGCCGCCGTCGATGCCCGTGTCCTCGGCCACCATCCCTGGCTCGTTGTCCTGATGCGCGCCCTCGCCGGGGGCCTTGAGCCGCCCACTTCGCCGATCGCCCACTTCGCCGTCGCCCAGGAAGTCGTCCTCCGCCGCGATGGCGTCCGGGTCGTCACCGCCCACCATGTCCGGGTCGGCAAGGGGGTCCTCCCACGCGTTGGCCGGATCGGGCACCTCGTGGGCAAGGCGCTGCTCGAGGCTCTCCCCGTGCCGCTGCTCGGCCAACGTGGTCCCGTACGCGTCCACGCCGCGGGGGCGTTCCGGGGGCGAGTAACCCTCGTCAAGGACATCATCGACACCGCGGTCATCGAGAGTGTCCTCAGGCTGCAACTGGTCCTCGTCATCGAGGCTGTAGCTGCCCATCGACTCCTCGCCGGTGCTCTCGTGGTGGGTCATGATTCGACACTAATCCTTGGTTCCCTGAAGTGTCGGCAGAAAGCGGATAGACATGACTCACAGATCCCGGCAAGCGACGCGGCACGTTGAGTTCAGGCGCATTCACGCGACGAGCGTGGCAACCTCGCCTACGCCATCTCAGGCACGTGCGGGTGCGCGAGAGCCCCCTCCTTGGTGCGGCGCCCAGCGGATCGAGGTGGGCTGTGCCTCCGCAGCGAGGGCGTGTGGTCAAACGACGAAGATGCGACCGGACCAGCTGTCTGTCAACGAACAATCGATGGTCCTCGCGGGGCCTCGTGGTGCGCTGTCCATGGTTGTCCTCTGGCCAGATGTTCGGCCGGTTTGAGATTCTTCCTGGATTTCCACGATCCCGGACTGGGCGACTTCTATTGTTGAACTCACGGGAGCACCGATAACGGGAGGCGCGGATGGGCCCGGACGAGCCCGGCTGGTTCTACGTCGGAAATGGGCAGCTGCAGTACAAGGACGCCAACGGCTGGACGGATCAGTATCAGGACATCGACGGTCCCGCGGAGACCCCAGATGTTGACTCTCCCACGTCCCCCGATGGGCTCGGGCCGGCTACCGGAAAGGTGGCAAGGCACGCAAAGGGTCTATCGCCGTTCGCCAGATTCTGTTCCTCAGCCGCTCACGGCCTGATCACCGGCCCCCGGCTAGGGATGGCAGGCCTCCTGCATCTGCTCGTGAACCTCTGGCAGCGTTTGATCCCCGAGCTCAACCGCCGGCTGGTGAGCCTCGTGCGGGGCCTCGGCTCTGGCCTCCGGGTGGTGATCACCGGCCTTTGGCGTTTCCTCGGCCGCCTCTACCGTCATTCTGTCGATCTCTGGCAGCGTTTGATCCCCAGACTCAGCCGGCTTCTCGCCGCCGGGCAACGACAGGCATCCGCGTACGTTTCGACAATCTCGGCCGCACGAAGGAAGCGGCACCCGTCAACGTCCAGCGTCTCTGTGAAACGGCCGCTCGGCCGCATGAAGCGATCATGGCGCGAGCAGCCCGTGGATGATGTCGACCGGCATCCGAGCCGTTTTCGCCTTCACGGAAAGGGTGAGGAGCCCCCCGACTTCTTCCTCAACCCCGAACGCCTGCAGGATCTGTACCGCCCTGCCGCCGATGTCGATCAGGTCATCGGTGTCGATCAGCAGGTGCCAAACCAGGCCGAAGGCACCGGGGCCTAGCCGCGCGGCGATAGGGCCAACGAGGTCATTAAGGCGCAGGATCGTCACCGTAAAGACATGGTCGCGGCCGGTGACGATGCGCATGCCAGCGCTCTGCAGGCGATGAAGGGTCGCTGGAAGCACCCGATCTCCGGGATGGGCGGGTACCGCGACGCCAAGCGCAACTTCACCGCACTCCCCTACGACTGAGGTCGTTCTCGCCCGCATCAACGCACAGATCTGACGAACGCGACAACCACACACGAGCTAGCTAGACGCCTCCGGGGGCCCATCATGAAGCCCAGCGAACACATCGACAACCTGATCACGGCGCACCCCGACTGGCGCGGAACCACGCTTTCGGAGGCCCGCCGAACGATCCTCGAGGTCGACGCCGACATCGTCGAGGAGTGGAAGTACATGGGTGCTCCCGTCTGGGAGCTCGACGGCCCCCTCATCGTCGGCAACATCTTCAAGACCAAGGTCAAACTGGGGTTCATGTACGGGGCCTCCCTCGACGACCCGGAGAGCCTCTTCAACGGCGAACTCAAGGGCAACCAGCGCCGCTCCTACGAACTAGCCCAGGGAGACACGCTCAACGTGCACGCCTTGACGAACCTCGTGCGCGCTGCCATCGAGCGCAACCGCTCCAAGTAGCGGAGCCATAGGGACCGGGGATCACGCACATAGTCACGGACGAGATCCCGCTCGACGAGAGCGACTTACCCCAGATCGCGCTCTATGCGGCCGAATGCGCCCAGCGCGCTACCGATCTTTGAAGGCAGCAACGAGCCGACCGACACCCGTCCACCACAGGCCATCCGCTTTCGGTGACGGTTGCCCCTGATCCCGGACAGCCTCAGATCACCGGTCACCGTTCCGCCTTCGTACGGCGGTCGCTTCCTGACGCCCAACCTGAACCTAAAGATGCTGGAGGGCGCGAACGTTGCACTCGTGCTCTTGAGGAAGCCAGTCCGTTCCGTACGTCGCCAGAGGACCGAGACGAGGGTCGGTTCTATCGCTGCCTGACCGCAACGCGTCCAAGTAGGCCTGGTCGGCGCTGATGCGGACGAGTATGTCGCCGCCGCGTGCGATGCTCCCGTGCCCAGGCACCACGAGATCGACCCCGGAGCCGGCGCTCTCCGCCAGGAGCTCAAGTCCTTGAACATAGTCGCCGAGTGGGTCATCGGAGGCTGGTTGCGGGTCGAACAGTGGGATCTCCACATCTGAGAGCATGTCGCCGACGATCAGTACTCCCGTGCCCTCGACCTTCAGGGCGGCATGGCCCGGGGCGTGGGCCTGATGTTCGACGACCCGCACCGCAGGTCCTTCCCACGGAAGGTGACCCACGCCGCCAGGCAACGCGGTGATGAGCCCACAGAGGTCGACGTCTGCCCCTGGGGCAAGCTGCGAAGCCTTCTGGCGAGCATCCGAGATCCGCGAAAGACCGGTGGCTGCGCATCGCGCGCTCCCATAGCGAGGGACCTCTCCGAACGCTTCGTGCCAGAGCATATGGTCCCAGTGCGGATGTGTTGAGAAGCCTGCGGCTACGAAGTGGCCAAGCCTTGCCAGATCATCTGCCAGCTCGCGCAGGTCGTCCCCGTTCACGCCGGGATCAACCAGAAGTACCCCCTGTGAACCCACGACCACCACGGCGTTGCTCTGGCAGAAGGCGCTTTGCCGGACCAGAACCCCCTCGCAGATCTCGGTCAACATCCGACCAGTCTCACAGATGCGAAGCACTCCGACGCGCTGGGCGCGGTCATGAGGACCCGCATCGCATCAGCGGAACGATTTCCCGGCCGTCATCCCGCCATCCTTCCAAGGACTCTCCAAGGACTTAGGAGGGCTAAATAGCCTCTGACCTTCGACGATGCGGCTGCCTACACGTTGAAGCGGAACTCCACCACGTCTCCGTCGGCCATGACGTACTCCTTGCCCTCCATCCGGACCTTGCCAGCAGCCTTCGCCGCTGCCATCGACCCGGCCGCGATCAGGTCGTCAAAGGAGATGACCTCGGCCTTGATGAAGCCGCGCTGGAAGTCTGTGTGGATCACGCCGGCCGACTGGGGGGCCGTCCAGCCCTTGTGGATCGTCCAGGCGCGCGTCTCCTTGTAGCCGGCTGTCAGGAAGGTCTGCAGACCCAGACTCGCAAAACCCACTCGCGCCAGCTGGTTCATGCCAGGCTCCTCGACACCCACCGACGCCAGGAGCTCGGCCGCGTCTTCGGGCTCAAGCTCGGCAAGGTCCATCTCCAGCTTGGCGTCGAGATAGATCGCATCGGCCGGGGCAACCAGTGCAGACAGCCTCGACCTCAACAAGTCATCAGTCAGCTGGTCCTCGTCGAGGTTGAACACGTAGAGGAAAGGCTTGGTGGTGAGCAGCGACAGCTCGCGGATCGAATCGAGGTCCACCCCGGCAACCGCGCCCGCGGCATACAACGTGTCCCCGGCCTCGAGCACCTTCTGCGCGGCAGTCGCATTGTCCAGCAGGGGCTTCTTGTCCTTGTTGATCCGCGCGTCCTTCTCCATCCGTGGCAAGGCCTTCTCGAGGGTCTGCAGGTCGGCGAGAATCAGCTCGGTATTGATCGTCTCGATATCGCCTTCAGGGCTGACCTCGCCGTTCACGTGCACGACGTCGTCGTCCTTGAACACCCGGATCACCTGGCAGATCGCGTCTGCCTCGCGGATATTGGCCAGAAACTTGTTGCCCAGACCCTCACCCTCAGAGGCGCCGCGAACGATGCCCGCGATGTCCACGAAGGACACCATCGCCGGGACCAGACGCTGGCTGTCGAACAGGTCGACCAAGACCTGGAGCCGGGGGTCGGGCAGCGCCACCACGCCGATGTTGGGCTCGATCGTCGCGAACGGGTAGTTCGCGGCGAGCACGTTGTTCTTGGTCAGTGCGTTGAAAAGGGTGCTTTTGCCGACATTGGGCAGACCGACGATGCCAATAGTTAGTGCCACAAGACGAGCAGTTTAGTGCCTCAGAACCAGCCGGTATGACGCCACGCACCTCACGCGGTCAGGGCAGCAGCTCGAGATCAGCTCCCATCGCCCGATACGTTGCGGCAGCCCGATAGTCGCGGCTCACCAACGTAAGCCCGTGCTCCGCGGCCGCTGCCGCGACGAGGGCGTCATACACGGCACCACCAGAGACACCACCTGCGGACAGTCGCGAAACCAGGGCTGCCGAACCCTTGGAGCTGAGGAAGCGGGTGTACGGGAAGTTGACCTCGATCAGCCGTTGGGCAGCCTGAGGCGTGAGGCGGTCGGGGGGAGCCAGCCGGGTGAGCACGGAGTATGTCTCGAAAGCCGCGTGCCCCGCCAGACCCTTGGACCGGCCGACAAGCGCCGCGTAGGTCGTGGCGTGGGCGTCGTGGCTCGGCTGCACGAAGGCAAGTGCCGCGCTGGTGTCGAGCAGGCACCGCTCGAGGTCACCGTTGGTCGGCAAGACGAAGCTCACGGACGTCGTCGTCGGTCAAGGGCGTCCCACCAGATGGCAGCAGGAGGTGGCCATCGCGTTCGACAAGGTGATCAGTGCTGACCAGCTCGATCCGAAGCCCCGACCCTTCGGCGAACACGTCCACCTCTCCCGGGACGAGGCCAACCCGGTCGCGAAGCTCCTTGGGAATGACCAAACGTCCTGCCTTGTCAATGGTTGTCTTCATCCCAGGAGATTACCACTGCGATGGTTCCATCACCTCCGTGCGGGACCTGCCGGGGCAGATCCGGAGGACGACGCCCTGCGTCGTCGTGTCGGAAGGCGGTTGTCGGTGCCTTCTGTCACGGTATGACACATGGAGATCTTGTTGGCCGCAGTGGTCGGAGTGCTCATTGGTGCAGTTGTGACGTGGCTGGTCGCCCGGGTGCTCTTTGCCGGACGCTCTGCCGCCCTTTCCACCGAGCGTGACCTGCTGCGTGAGCGGGTGATCGACCTCGAGGCCGCGGTCAGTGACGACGCCCAGACCGCCAACGTGTTGGCACCACTTCGCGACGCCCTGGTGCGTGTCGAACGCCAGGTGGGAACGCTGGAGCGCGATCGCGTCGAGCAGTTCTCCCAGGTCAGCGTGCAGCTCGCCGACGTCACGACCTCAACCCAGGCGCTTCGCTCACAGACCGCCTCCCTGGTGGGTTCGCTCAACGCCTCAACGATCAGGGGCAACTGGGGCGAGGTCCAGCTCCGGCGGGTGCTGGAACACGCAGGAATGCTGGCGCGCTGCGACTTCGAGGAGCAGGTCAGCGCGGTCAGCAGCCACGACCGCGGGGTGCGCCCTGACGTGCTGGTCCGGCTGCCTGGCGACAAGTGTCTGGTGATCGACGCGAAGGCTCCGATGACTGCCTTCCTCAGCGCCCAGGCCGACACCATAGACTCCGCCGAACGCTCCCGGCTACTGGCATCTCACGCGGTTTCGCTGCGTGGACATGTGGACTCCCTTGCAGCCAAGGCGTATTGGTCGGCCTTCACCACGTCACCCGAGATGGTGGTCTGCTTCATCCCCGGCGATGCCATCCTCGCTGCCGCCCTGGGAGCTGACCCCAACCTGTTCGACTACGCCCAGGCCCGCAAGGTGGTGCTGGCCTCGCCAGGAACCCTGCTTGCCCTGCTGCGTACTGTCGCCTTCACCTGGCAGCAGGACGCCCTGACGGCCAACGCGCAGCAGCTGCTCAAGCTGGGCAGCGATCTGTACTCACGGCTGGGCACCCTGGGCTCACACGCCACCAAGATGGGAGCGTCGCTTCAAAAGTCGGTCGAGAGCTACAACGCGCTGGTGGCCACACTGGAGTCCCGGGTCATCGTCACGGCCCGCAAGATGCACGAGATCGGTCTGGCCGACTCGCCCTTGCCTGAGACCGCACCGGTTGAGCTGGCTCCTCGGCCGTTGACGGCCGCCGAGCTGATCGTTGTGTCTAGCTCAGACGAACCGGACTCAGTCGTCTCGCAGCCAGAACTCCTGGACCTGGACGCCCTGGACCCAGAAGTCGCCCGGCCCGAGCTGGACCTGGGCCAGGTCCGTGAGCTTGAGCCAAGGGCGACGGGACGGCATACGGCCTAGTGAAGGGAGCCTGCGTCGTAGCGGATCTCCGGAGCCTCGACACCCAGCTTGGCCTTGAGATCGGCGCGCAGCTCATGCGGCAACGAGAACAGCACGCTCTCCTCCGCGGCAACGACCGGCTGGACATCCTCATAGCCCCGCTCGGCCAGGAAGGCGAGCACGTCCCGCACCAGCACCTCGGGGACGCTCGCGCCGCTCGTGACACCGACAGTGTCGACCCCGTCGAGCCAAGACGGGTCGATCTCGGCGGCGTAGTCCACCAGGTGGCCCGCCGCGGCACCGTGCTCCAGCGCCACCTCGACCAGTCGGACTGAGTTCGAGGAGTTGCGCGAACCCACCACGATCATCAGGTCGGTGTCCGGGGCCATCTGTTTGACGGCCAGCTGGCGGTTCTGGGTCGCGTAGCAGATGTCGTCGCTGGGCGGGTCCTGCAGCAGGGGGAACTTCTGACGCAGCTTGTTCACCGTCTGCATGGTCTCGTCCACGGAGAGCGTGGTCTGGGACAGCCAGACGACCTTGGCCGGGTCGCGGACCGTGACGTTCTCGACGTCCTCGGGACCCTCCACCAACGTCACATGATCCGGTGCTTCCCCCGCTGTGCCGACAACCTCCTCGTGACCCTCGTGACCGATCAGCAGGATGTCGAAGTCCTCATCGGCGAAGCGCACGGCCTCATGGTGGACCTTCGTCACCAAGGGGCAGGTCGCATCGATCGTCTTCAGCGAGAGCGCCCGCGCCTCGTCATGCACCTCCGGTGCGACGCCGTGCGCAGAGAAGATGACCGTCGCGCCTTCCGGTACCTCCTGGGTCTCGTCGACGAAGATCGCGCCGCGCTTCTGCAACGTGGTGACCACGTGCTTGTTGTGGACGATCTCCTTGCGGACATAGACCGGCGGCCCGTACAGCTCAAGCGCTTTCTCGACCGTGACCACAGCCCGGTCTACTCCGGCGCAGTACCCACGCGGGGCAGCCAACAGCACTCGCTTCGTCGTCACAGTCACCCAGCCATCGTAGGTTGCCCGGGCGAGGAGACCGATCCGCTCGGCTGCTCAGCGCCATTGTCGTCTCGCTCAGGCTGCGCCCGGCTGGTCGGCCGGAGCGAGAACGACCACCCCGAATCCCTTGGTGCGAAATACGTCAGAGCGTGAACGCGCGTCGGTCCTCGCCCCTAAAGTGACTGCCGTGAGCAGTCCCGATCCCCTCCCCGAGCGCGCCTCGGATACGACGGCCGAAAAGCCATGGCCGGTGCGTCTGCTCAGCGTCAAGATCGCGGACTACGTCGACAAGATGTCGGCCCTGTGGGTCGAAGGCCAGGTAGTCCAGGTCAGTCGTCGGGCGGGGCAGGCCACGGCCTATCTGACCCTTCGGGACGTGGACGTCGACATGTCCCTCAATGTCACGGTCCGTACAGCCACCCTCGATGCCATGCCGCTGCCGTTGTCCGAGGGCGCACGCGTCGTGATCCAGGCCAAGCCGACGTTCTGGACGAAGCGCGGCACCCTGAATCTCGACGCACGCCAGGTGCGCCCAGTCGGGGTCGGCGAGCTGCTCGCCCGGCTGGAGCACCTCAAGCGCGTCCTGGCGTCCGAGGGGCTGTTCGACAACGATCGCAAACGCCCGTTGCCCTTCCTGCCTCGCAAGGTGGGGCTGATCTGCGGCCGGGCAAGCGCTGCCGAGAAGGACGTCGTCGAGAACGCGCGACGACGCTGGCCCACAGTGCAGTTCGAGATCCGGCAGGTCTCGGTCCAGGGGCCCAACACGGTGCCCGAGGTCAGCGCCGCATTGCGCGAGCTCAACGCCGATCCGAACGTCGATGTCATCGTGATCACGAGGGGCGGCGGATCCTTCGAGGACCTGCTGCCCTTCAGCAACGAGGCCCTCTTGCGAGCCGTCGCCGAGGTCTTCACGCCCGTCGTGAGCGCCATTGGCCACGACGTCGACACGCCCCTGCTGGACTTCGTGGCCGACGTTCGTGCCTCGACCCCGACCGACGCAGCCAAGCTGGTCGTCCCCGATGTCGTCGAGCAGCGGGCCGCTGTCGATCAGACACGCCAGCGGGTCTGCCGTGCGCTCACCGCTCGTGTTCACAACGAACGTCGCCTCCTGGTCTCGTTGCGCTCGCGTCCGGTCATGGCCGATCCGCGGGCCATGATCACCGCTCGGCGCCAGGAGCTCGGCGCCCTCACCGACCGGTCTCACCAGCGGGTTTCGGCCAACCTCAACCGGTCAGGTGACCAGATCGAGCACCTGCGAGCGCAGGTCCGCGCCCTGTCACCCCAGTCCACGCTCGAACGCGGTTACGCCGTGGTCCAGCACGCCGACGGCCGGAT
Source organism: Actinomycetales bacterium (assembly GCA_038249115.1). Lineage (GTDB taxonomy): Bacteria > Actinomycetota > Actinomycetes > Actinomycetales > Dermatophilaceae > UBA4719. Next base: position 15,780 of record JBBRWQ010000044.1, on the reverse strand, counting down.
CGTGATGGATCGCACAGACGTCGACGTGGACGAGCTCCTGCGGGTCCGTGTTGCCCGGGGCGACTTCGGAGTCCGCTCCGTCAGCTCTGTCAGCCAGCCGTCGTAGGGTGTTGGACGTGGCAGCCAAGGACACCGGGACACCGTTCTCGAAGATAGCCAGCTTCCCTGACATCGTCGACCTGACCTACGAGCAGGCGCGTGACGAGCTGATCTCGATCGTCGCCTCGCTCGAAGGCGGTCAGATAGGGCTCGAAGAAAGCATGGGCCTCTGGCAGCGCGGGGAGGCCCTCGCCACTCACTGCAGCACGTGGCTCGACGATGCCGAGGCCAAACTGACCGGGCAGGACTGACCAGATACCGCAGGTCTGACCGGACCGCGCGGACGTCGCAATATCGCGCAGCTCTGGCTGGGTCTTGCGCGGATGAGCCTTTCGAGTCAGCTCGCGGGCACTGGCTCCAGCACCTCGGCGAACTGCGCGAGCTGGGCGTACGGTGCGGTCCCGCTCAGCACTGTGGACAGCTCGGCCGCCCCTGACCCCCTTGAGACAAGGCTGCGCTGGACGGTGTCCCCAGAGCTGAGCTTCTGCCAGGTCGCACCGCCGGCGGACATGGTGCCCTCAGGCCGTCCGTCGGAGGTCTGGGCCGCCACCCACACGTCTGTGGCGTCCCGCGTCTGGTCGATCGAGACGTAGTTGCCCTCAGGCGAGAGATAGCCGGCATGCCATGTCCTGAGCCCATCACCGGCCGTGGCGAAACGCACGTTGGTGGCCTTCCAGCCATCGGGCAGTATCGGCTGGGAAATTGCCCACGAGGTCTCCTGACGAACGTGGATGGCAACGGAAGCGACATCGACCGCCGGCTGGTTGATCTCGCTCGGCCTCGGAACCATCACGAACCAGATCAGCACGGCCGCCAGGATCACCGCCATCGAGATGACCATGCTGCGCAGGTTGCCCAGGCCACGTCTAGTCGGGGACGGCTGCCCCGCCGGGGCTGGCGCACTGTCGGGGGCACTGGTTGATGCGCTCATGCCTCCATCGTCGCTGAATGCGAGCCAGTATGACGAGTCGGCCCAGTCGAGTCCACGGCAGCGTTCGCCCCGAAGCACCAAGCCGCATCGATAGAGTCAGCTCAACCCACCTTGAGCCGGAGGATGCCGTCGTGTCCCACGAGAACATGCCTGCAGGACCGACATGACCGGGCACACGCTCGTGATCGGCGAGTCACTGATCGACGTGGTCCATCAATCTGACGGCTCCAGCCAAGACCATGTCGGGGGCAGCCCTGCCAACGTGGCAGTGGGACTGGCCCGTCTCGGCCACGACGTGTCCCTCTCAACCTTTGTCGGCGACGACGAGCGTGGTGCCAAGATCACCAGTTACCTTGCAGCTGAAGGGGTCTCGCTGACCAGGGGCAGCGTCGGAAGGCACCCCTCGTCCGTGGCCACCTCGACGCTGGATGCGACGGGCGCCGCGACGTACAGCTTTGACCTGGCCTGGGAGCTGCCCGGGATGCCGAGCCTGGAGGGACTGGCGCATGTCCACACCGGTTCCATCGCCGCGACGCTCGAGCCCGGCGCCTCCGCGGTGCTGACCGCGATCCAGGACGCGCGTCCGACGGCCACCATCTCCTACGACCCGAATGCCCGTCCGTCACTGATGGGCGACCCCCACGAGGTCCGCGCCAAGATCGAACAGCTCATCGGGCTCAGCGACGTGGTCAAGGCAAGTGATGAGGACATCGCCTGGCTGTATGACGGAACGCCGATCCCCGAGGTGCTGCGCCTATGGGGTCGACTGGGTCCCCCCCTGACGGTGGTGACGCGCGGCGACCGCGGCGCCGTCGTCGCACTCAGCATCACCGGCGAGCTGACCAGCATCGATGCGCCACCGGTTGCTGTCGTCGACACCGTCGGCGCAGGAGACTCCTTCATGGCGGGCCTGCTGTCCGGGCTTATGGATGCCGGGCTCCTGGGCGGCGTCGAGGCCCGTGGGCGTCTGCGGTCAGCCTCCCTCGCCGCCGTCCGCCCAGCGGTTGACCGCGCCCTCACCTGCGCGGCTGTCACGGTGTCCCGTGCGGGCGCCAACCCGCCTCGCCGGGTGGAGCTCCACGAGCGTGACGCAGGCCACCCCTAGCCAGGTCCTACGCTAAGGGCCTCTTCCATAGCGTGGACTGATACGGCGAATGATGCGGCGTGACAGATTCTGGTGTTCAAAGGAGCGACGGTGCCCGAGTTCGAATACGAAGACCTGCTTCCGCTGGGAGCCGACAACACGGCATACCGGCTGTTGACCACCGAGGGGGTGCGAACGGTCGAGGGCCCTGACGGACGATCTTTCCTCGAGGTGGCGTCCGAGGCGCTTCGGCTGTTGACCGAGACCGCGATGCATGACATCGCCCACTACCTGCGCCCTGCGCACCTGACCCAGCTGCGGAGCATCCTCGACGACCCCGAGGCCAGCAGCAACGACAAGTTCGTCGCGCTCGATCTGCTCAAGAACGCCAACATCGCTGCAGGTGGTGTCCTTCCAATGTGCCAGGACACCGGAACCGCGATCGTCATGGGCAAGCGCGGTCAACGCGTGCTCACCGCCGGTGACCAGGGCTCGGACGAGTCGTCCATTGCGCGCGGTGTCTACGACGCCTACACACGACTCAACCTGCGCTACTCCCAGATGGCGCCGATCACGACCTGGGAGGAAAAGAACACCGGGTCCAACCTCCCCGCCCAGATCGAGCTCTATGCCGACACGGCTGCCGGCCACGAGACGACGTACAAGTTCCTGTTCATGGCCAAGGGCGGCGGCTCGGCGAACAAGTCCTACCTCTATCAGGAGACCAAGGCCGTCCTGAACCCCAAGGCCATGGTCGCCTTCCTCGACGAGAAGCTGCGCTCACTGGGCACTGCAGCCTGCCCGCCCTATCACCTGGCCATCGTCATCGGCGGCACCAGCGCCGAATTCGCTTTGAAGACAGCCAAGTACGCCAGCGCGAAGTACCTCGACGACCTTCCTCGCGAGGGGTCAGCAGCCACCGCTCGAGGATTCAGGGACGTCGCACTCGAAGAGCAGGTCCTCGAGCTGACTCGCAACTTCGGCATCGGCGCGCAGTTCGGCGGCAAATACTTCTGCCACGACGTCCGCGTGATCCGGCTCCCCCGCCATGGCGCGTCGCTGCCGATCGCCATCGCGGTCTCCTGCTCTGCTGACCGACAGGCCCTCGGCAAGATCACGTCCGAGGGAGTGTTTATCGAGCAGCTCGAGACTGACCCTGCGCGGTTCCTTCCCGAGACCACCGACGAGCACCTTGAGTCGGATGCCTCCGACGATGTCGTGAGGATCGACCTCACCAGGCCGATGGACGAGATCCGTGCCGAGCTGACGAAACACCGTGTGATGACACGTCTTTCGCTGACCGGCACCCTCGTCGTGGCGCGCGACCTGGCTCACGCCAAGATCAAGGAGCTGCTCGACGCCGGTCGGCCGATGCCTCAGTACCTCAAGGACCACCCCGTCTACTACGCCGGCCCGGCCAAGACGCCCGTTGGCTACGCGAGTGGCTCCTTCGGCCCCACCACTGCAGGGCGGATGGACTCTTATGTCGAGCAGTTCCAGGCAGCCGGAGGCTCCATGGTCATGCTCGCCAAGGGCAACCGCTCAAGCCAGGTAAGCTCCGCGTGCCAGACGCACGGCGGCTTCTACCTGGGCTCCATCGGTGGCCCTGCCGCCCGCCTCGCGCAGGACTGCATCAAGTCCGTTTCGGTCCTTGAGTATCCCGAGCTCGGCATGGAAGCGATCTGGAAGATCGAGGTCGAGGACTTCCCTGCCTTCATCGTCATGGACGACAAGGGCAACGACTTCTATGCCGACGCGGGCAAACCCGTCGCGATGAGCATCGGCAAGCGCCCGGGACTATGAGCGACGGCGGGCCGAGGCCCTCACGCTCGTGGACCCCGGCCGAAGCCTGGGCCGAGATGGACCGCGGCAACCAACGGTTCGTTGCCGGCGAGCACTCGCACCCCAACCAGGACGCCGCCCGCCGTGACAGCCTGACCCAGGGCCAGGCACCTTTTGCCGTCTTCTTCGGCTGCGCGGACTCGCGCGTTGCCGCTGAGATCGTCTTCGACCGCGGGCTCGGTGATCTCTTCGTCGTCCGCACGGCAGGCCACGTGATCGACCAGGTGGTGCTTGGCTCCATCGAGTTCGGTGTCGCCATCCTGGACATTCCCCTCGTGGTGATCCTCGGTCACGACTCCTGTGGCGCCGTCTCGGCGACGGTCGACGCGGTCGAGACCGGCATCGTGCCAGGGGGATACATCCGCGACATCGTCGAGCGCGTTACCCCCAGTGTCCTGGCCGCGCACCGGGCCGGACTGACCCACGCCGACGAGATCGAGGCGGAGCACGTACGGCATACCCTGCATCTGCTGACGGAGCGCTCAAACCTGATCGCGGACCGTATCTCGGCTGGTCGCCTCGCGGTTGTCGGCGCCACCTACGCCCTCAACGACGGACGTGCCCGCGTCGTCGACGCGGTCGGCCTCGACCTCACCCGGTAGCGCGGGCCTCACCCCCTGCAAAACGGACAGAAAACGCCGGGACCAAGACGACAATTGTCTTCTTGGTTCCGGCGTTCATGCCTCAGGTGAGATTACAGAGCGGGAGGCGTGATCGTGTTCATCTGGAGCGTGACTGCGGTCTGCGCCAACAGTCTTCCATTGATCGATGCTTTGGTATTCATGGCGATCATCGTCTTTGAGAGGATCGTTCCCTCGAAATGCGCGTTTGTTCCGATGGAGACCGCGCCCGCAGATGCCCAGAACACATTCTTGGCCTGTGCACCACCCGTCAGGATGACCTGCTTGGCGTTGGCTTCATTCAAAGTTCCGGCGATCTGGAGAATGAACACGTCATCCGGGCCACCCGCGAGGGTGACGTCCTTCGATATGGAAAGATCGGTAGTCCATTTGTACAGGCCGGAAGTCAGTGTCAGGCCGCCAATTTCGCCAGCGCCCAGGTTGAGGGCATCGGGCAAGGTTCGCCCGACCGCGTCGTTGTAGGCAGTCTCCATGTCGCCGACAGCCGCCGTCAGCCGTGTGGCGTCCGTTACCCGGCATTCGCCGAGAGGACCAGCGTCAGTGACCGTGTAGATGATCCCGTTCACTTCTGCGCAACTCAGAAGGAGCGCGGCACCCGTGATGGGGCTCGTTCCGACGTTTCCGTCAACAGTCGTCTTGAATACGTCAGTAATACCCGTTTTCGAAAGAATCGTGAAGTTGCTGGCCGATCCAAGATTCACCGGCGTCTCAGGGGCGGCAGCTGCGGCACCCGTAGTGCCAACCGCCAGCAGGGAGATGATCGCGATCGGAATGATAGACAGAGTTCTGAGCCTCAAAATTCTCCTCATGGTTCTCAATAAGGTGAAGCATGTCTGCTGAAGTATCTGGGGCCTGGCGGCCCAAAAAGGGTGAAACCTCGCCGGTTCACCTTGGCGTATTGTCCCAGTTTGGACGTGTTCAGACTAGGACTCACGTCACAACAACTCACATTGGCTGTTCTTAAGGCTTTCATGCGCTTTATCACTATTCGAGCGACTCAATCGCATCCAGAATGTGCCCGCCAGTAAACCGACTGCCGGCACCGGCTCAGAGCCCGAGGTTCCTTGACACGACGTCGGCCAACCGCTCGGCCACAGCCTGGGCCTGCGCGGCGTCGTCAGCCTCGACCATGACGCGCACCAGCGGCTCGGTGCCGGACTTGCGCAGGAGGACCCGGCCAACCCCGTCGAGCTCGGCCTGGGCCGCACGAACAGCAGCCTGGACCTGCTCGTTGTCTTCGACCCGGCTCTTGTCCACGCCCTTGACGTTGATCAGCACCTGCGGGAGTCGCTTCATCACCGCGGCGAGATCCTCCAGCGAACGACGGGTCTGAGCCATCCGCGAGGCGAGCATCAGCCCGGTCATCGTGCCGTCACCGGTGGTTCCGTGGTCGAGGAAGATGACGTGCCCGGACTGCTCGCCACCCAGAGAGAAGGCGCCGGCCTTCATCTCTTCCAGGACGTATCGGTCCCCAACCCCGGTCTGCCGGACCACGACGCCTTCGCGTTCCAGCGCCTGAAGCATGCCGAGATTGCTCATGACGGTGGCAACTAACGTGTCCTGCGCAAGCACACCTCGCTCGCGCATGCCCAGCGCCAGGATCGCCATGATCTGGTCCCCGTCGACATCCGCACCCTCTGCGTCCACGGCGAGACAACGGTCAGCGTCGCCATCCAGGGCGATGCCACAGTCTGCGCCAGCCTCGAGCACCGCCTGCTGAAGCTTGGCGAGGTGCGTGGAGCCGTAGCCGTCGTTGATATTGAGACCATCGGGCTCGCATCCGATGACCGTGACCCGGGCACCGGCCTGGCGGAAGGCCTCAGGGGCAACCTCGCTGGCAGCGCCGTGAGCGGCATCCACCACCACGTGAAGGCCGTCCAGTCGGTGCGGAAGTGCGGACAACAGGTGAGCGATGTATCGGGCGGGGCCGTTCTCGAACGGACGCACGCGGCCAACGCCGGAGCCGGTGGGTCGATCCCAGGGCTCGTCCATGCGCGCCTCGATCGCATCCTCGAGCTCGTCGGCCAGCTTGTGACCGCCACGGGCGAAGAACTTGATGCCGTTGTCAGGCATGGCGTTGTGAGAGGCAGAAAGCATGACGCCCAGGTCTGCGCCGCTGTCGGCGATCAGGAACGCGATGGCAGGAGTCGGCAGCACCCCGGCGTCCAGGACATCGACCCCGGCCGATGCCAGTCCCGCGACGGTCGCCGCGGCCAGGAACTCTCCCGAAGCCCGGGGGTCCCTGCCCACGATGGCCTGCGGGCGATGGCCCTCGAACGCGCCTACCTCACCCAGCACGTGGGCTGCGGCCACCGACAGGTCAAGGGCCAGCTCTGCGGTCAGATACTTGTTGGCAAGACCGCGAACGCCATCAGTGCCAAAGAGTCGAGCAGCCACGGAGAGCCTTTCGGTGAGTTCAACGCCGGGTGCTTCCGGCCCGACATACTGCTGCATCCGGGGGCCATTTCAGGGAGCCACGTCCCCCATGACCACATATAAGGCAGTAGCGGCCTCGAAGCACGGACACGGCCGGCCTCGAAGCCGCCACTGGCGGATGACGCTGGATCAGCGCTTGCTGTACTGAGGTGCCTTGCGGGCCTTCTTGAGGCCAGCCTTCTTGCGCTCCGGGACGCGGGCGTCTCGGGTCAGGAAGCCGGCCTTTTTCAGTGCGGGACGGTTGAGCTCCTCGTCAACACCGTTCAGTGAACGGGCAACGCCCAGACGGACCGCGCCGGCCTGGCCGGACGGGCCACCGCCATGCACGCGAACCAGAACGTCGTAGGACCCGTCGAGGTCGAGGACCTTGAACGGCTCGTTCACGATCTGCTGGTGCACCTTGTTGGGGAAGTACTCGTCCAGGGTGCGGTTGTTGATCTTCCACTGACCGCTGCCGGGGACGATGCGCACGCGGGCGATCGCCTGCTTGCGACGTCCGGTTGCAGCGCCGGGGCCAGAAGCCGCGGGCTTGCGGGCCTCGACCACGGGGGTCTCGGACTCGCTGGTGTATTCGGTGAGCTCTGGTTCTTCGACCTCGACGACATCTGTCTCGACGGCGGAAGTGGTTTCAGCCACGGTTCTCCTCGTTGCGTCTTCTGATAAGAGTGATGGTTCAGCCAGCTGGCCGAGGTGTTACTGGGCGACCTGGGTGATCTCGAAGGGCACCGGCTTCTGCGCCTCGTGGGGGTGCTGGGCTCCTGCGTAGACCTTCAGCTTGGCCAGCTGCTGGCGGGCGAGGGAGGTGTGGGGAAGCATGCCGCGGACAGCCTTCTCGACGGCCTTGGCAGGCTGCTTGGCAAGGAGCTCCTGGTATGACGTGGCCTTCAGCCCGCCCGGGAAACCGGAGTGGTGGTAGGCCTTCTTCTGCACCAGCTTGCTGCCGGTGAGGGCAACCTTGTCGGCGTTGATGATGACCACGAAGTCACCACCGTCGACGTGCGGGGCAAAGGTGGGCTTGTGCTTGCCGCGCAGGAGGATCGCGGTCTGGCTGGCCAGGCGGCCGAGAACAACGTCAGTGGCGTCGATGACGTGCCAACGGCTCTCGATCTCGCCGGGCTTGGGGGTGTACGTACGCACGGAATAAGCCTCGTTCTCTCGTAACTGCTCAGTAGATGTGACTGGTCAGCGATTGTGGCGGTGCGCGTGGTCACATGATCGGAGCGTCACATGATCGGGAGCGCCACGTGATCGGAGCCCCGACAGTTCGGGGTCTGTGACCATGAGGCCGCGGTGCGCACAACGAGAACTAACGATACCGGCGTGCTCACCCACGGCAAAATCAGCTCCGGCGGGCTCGCCCTGAGCACGAAAACGACGGGAGTCGGCCTCCGGTCGGCTTCTGCAGCGTTCTTGTGCAAAGAGGTTATGCATGATTAGTGTGCACATATGGCAAATCCCAGGACTCGCGCCCTTCATCTCGATCGCGCCGCTCTGGCCGTGCTGGCCCATCCGTTGCGTTCCCGGCTGCTGGCCGAGCTGCAGGTCAGTGGCCCGGCGACAGCGACCATGCTGGCGGCGGTGCTCAACACCAACAGCGGGGCCACGAGCTACCACCTGCGCAAGCTCGCCCAGGTGGCGCTGGTGGTCGACTCGGGCGAGGGAAAGGGTCGCCGACGGCTGTGGAGTGCCGGTACCGACGTCCGGCCCCGAGATGAGGACCCAGGCGATGATGCCGACGCGCAAGCCGCGCTTACCTGGCTCGCCCGCGACTATCTGCGTCATTTCGCCGACCGGGCCGAGCACTGGCTGGACACCCAGGACGCCTGGCCCGTCGACTGGCGCGATCAGGTCGGTCTGTCGGACCATCTCGTCCAGATCACCGCTGAGCAGCTCACGGCGCTGCGCCAGGATCTGGTGGACGTCCTGGAACGCTACCGCAGGGTCGGAGCCGGAAACCCGAGCGCCAAGAGGGTCTCGGTCTACATCTGCCCCCTGCCGGTCGACAGCCCCCGCGGGGAATGACTGCACCCGCAGAGAGTGACCGATCTGGGGACCCCTGCACCAGTGGTCTTGGGCAGTCTCGTTAATTTCTTGCAACAATCGTTCAGCAGCGGGCCGGGGACCGCTACGGCATGCTGGTGCAGCGACCCCGGCACCAACGATGCGCGGGGCGTCGACTGGAGGTGCTCGTGGACTTCGCCGTGCTGGCGGTCATCATGCTCGCCGGTCTCGCGGGGCCGCTGCTGGCGATGCCGCGGCGTTGGCAGGTGCCGGTGGTCGTGGGCCAGCTGTTCATGGGAGTCATCCTTGGCCGGACCGGGCTAGGCTACCTCGACGCCTCCGACGACACGTTCTCGTTCCTGGCCGAGGTCGGGTTCGGGCTGGTCATGTTCGTGGCCGGCACCCACGTGCCCGTCCGCAATGCCGCCCTCCGTGCAGGCTTGGGGCGTGGCACCTGGCGCGCAGTGCTGGTAGGAGCAGGGTCGGCCATTCTGGGCGTCCTGCTGGCGACGATCTTCGGTACCGGCCACGCCGCGCTGTATGCCGTGCTGATGGCTTCGTCCTCTGCCGCCCTGATACTGCCCATCATCGACTCCCTGGAGCTGGGCGGCGAGCAGGTGCTGCAGCTGCTGCCACAAGTCGCAGTCGCAGATGCTGTCTGCATCGTTGCGGTCCCCTTGGTCATCGACCCCGCGCACGTCGGACGGGCCGCACTGGGGGCGCTGGCCGTTATGCTGGCCGGCGCGGTGGTCTTCGTCGTGTTGTACGAGTTGGAGCGCAGAGGCCTACGTCGCCGGCTTCACAGGGTGTCCGAGGAGCGGCACTTCGCCCTCGAGCTGCGGATCAGCCTGATACTCCTGTTCTCGCTCGCCGCAGTCGCCACCCGGTCCCACGTGTCGATCATGCTGGCAGGCTTCGTCTTCGGGCTCGCGGTGTCCGCCGTCGGCGCGCCGCGGCGGCTGGCACGACAGCTCTTCGCAGTGACCGAGGGTTTCTTCAGCCCCCTGTTCTTCGTCTGGCTCGGCGCATCGCTGGACCTGCAAGCCCTCGGCGAACGACCGACGCTGATCCTCTTGGGGCTCTTACTCGGAGCAGGTGCGGTCCTCAGCCATTCGCTGACCAGGCTCACCGGACAACCACTCAGCCTGAGCTCGCTGGCGGCCGCCCAAGTCGGCGTTCCAGTCGCGGCGGCGACGTTGGGCACGAACTTGAACGTCCTCCAGCCGGGCGAACCGGCAGCGCTGGTGCTGGGCGCCCTGGTCACCGTGGCCGTGGCAGCCATCGCGGGCGGATCAGCAGCCAGGCGAGGCCATCTCGCCTCCGCCGGGGACCCGGGACTGACTCACCGATCGCGCCGGACCCGCCCTTCGTCCCAGACCGGCTCGTCGGACTCATAGACCGAGCCATCCCGGCCGAAGACCAGGTAGCGATCGAAGCCCTTCGCGAACCACCGGTCGTGGGTGACCGCCACGACTGTTCCGTCAAAGGCCTCGAGCCCCTCCTCGAGCGCATCAGCCGAGTGCAGGTCGAGGTTGTCAGTCGGCTCGTCGAGCAACAACATCGTGGCGCCGCTCAGCTCGAGCAACAGGATCTGGAACCGGGCCTGCTGCCCGCCGGACAACGACTCGAAGGTCTGCTCCGAGGCCCGAGCGAGCTCATAGCGGTCCAGCGCGCGGGCCGCGTCCTCGCGAGGCTTTCCGGCTCGATGCTCATCGCCGCGGTGCAGTATCTCCAGCAGGGTTCGTCCCAACAGCCCGGGGTGCTGGTGGGTCTGGGCAAACCATCCTGGCCGCACCCGCGAGCCGAGTCGCACCGAGCCGGTGTGAGCGACGGTGACCGGTTGGACATCGCCGACAGGTCGGTGCTCGGGTGCCGGGTCGCTGCCGCCAGCCGCCAGAAGGCGCAGGAAGTGCGACTTGCCCGAACCGTTGCTGCCGAGGACCGCGACCCGCTCGCCATACCAGACCTCGAGGTCGAACGGTTTCATCAGGCCAGTGAGCTCGAGGCCGGTGGCGATGATCGCTCGTTTGGCCGTCCGCCCGCCTGTGAGCCGCATCCGGACGTTCTGCTCGAACGGCAGGACCTGGGGCGGCCCGGCCTCCTCGAACCGCCGGAGTCGCGTCTCGGCGGCCTGGAGCTTGGGCGCCATATCGGAGTTGTAGGACGCCTTCTGGCGATACATGATCACCAGTGCCTTGAGCTTGGCATGCTCCTCATCCCACCGCCTACGACGCTCCTCGAGCTTCGCGTTACGGTCGATCCGGGCCTGGTGGTACGTCGAGAAATGCCCAGGGTGGACCCAGATCGTCGACCCCGCCGCACCTGGCTCGAGCGTGGCGATCCGGGTGGCTGCGCGATCGAGCAGCTCCCGGTCATGGCTGATGAAGAGCACCGTCTTAGGAGAGGCGATCAGCAGCTCCTCGAGCCACCGTTTGGCCGGCACATCCAGGTAGTTGTCCGGCTCGTCCAGCAGGAGCACCTCATCGGGCCCGCGCAGGAGCGCTTCGAGGACGAGCCTCTTCTGCTCCCCACCCGAGAGGGTGCTCACTGAACGCCACTGCGCCTGCTCGAACGGTATGCCGATCGCCGCAACCGTGCACACGTCCCAGAGGGTCTCGTACTCATAGCCACCGACGTCCGCCCAGCTCACCAGGGCTTGCGCGTAGGCCATCTGGGCTGGCTCGTCGTCGACCTCCATCATCAGCATCTCTGCCTGGTCGACCCCCGTGGCAGCGTCACGCACGGACTCAGGCGCGACACTGACCAAGAGGTCGCGGACGGTCGAGTCGTCCCGCAGCGATCCGATGAACTGACGCATGATGCCGAGCCCGCCACTGCGGGTGACAGCCCCCTCGGCGGCGGACAAGTCCCCGCTGATGATTCGCGAGAGCGTCGTCTTGCCGGCGCCATTGGGGCCGATGAGAGCCACCTTCGCCCCCTCGCCCACGCGGAGGCTCACTCCGTCCAGGAGCGGGCGCCCATCGGGCAGCACATAACTGACGGCGTTGACATCGACGTGACCCACAACAGACCACTCTGACGCATCGCACCCCGGCGCGTCATCTTGTTAAACACCACAGCCCCAAGGAGATGCCTTAGTCGAGCAACGTCCGGCTCCAGATATCCACCAGCAGGGCTTCGTAGCGCGCCGGGGTCCAGCCCCGTTGATCCAGCAGCAGCCAGTACTCGGCGGCGTTGGTCGACCACACCATGTCGGCGACCTCCTCGTCGGTCAGGTCATGGCGCAGCTCGCCGGTGGCACGCAGGTCGGCCGCGAAAAGCCGCATGTTTGCGGCGCGCCGGGCCACCAACCCCTGCCACTTGGACGCGCAGCCAGGGTCCTTCTCCCCCGCCTTGCGCAAGGCCTCCTGCAACGGCGCGGTCCGCGGGACCAGCCGTGCGACCGCCGCGGCGTAGATCGCGATCTTGCCCCGGGCAGCGGGTTCCCTGCGGATTGCCTGCACGTAGTCGCGTTGGTCGGCGGGCACCGGCTCGTCAGCCCCGCCGAGCACCACGTCGATGACGGCGAGGACAAGCTCCGGCTTGCGCCCGACCGAGGCGTACACCGTGTCCACCGACACGCCTGCGACTCGAGCGATGTCCGCCACGGTCGTGGCGGCATACCCCTTGTCCCGTAAGAGATCACCGGCCGCCGCCAGTACGGACGACCGTGTGGTAGCCGCATGCTCGCGGCGTCGTGGTGAGTGGTAGGTGCGGGTCTTGACCTGGTTCGGCACGTGTCCTACCTTAGCATTGTTCATCCGAAGTCAGTTCGGATCAATTAATGCCAAGGAGATCTCAATGGCTGACCTGACCACCGATGCGCGGCCGCTGACCGCCCTCCACCGCCCTGCTCACTCTGGTCCGGCGACCTGGGCGATGGGTTCGCTTTTCGAGCACCTGCTCAGCGCCGCCGACTCCGGTGGATCGCTGGGGATGGCACTGGTCACCCAGCCGCCGGGGATCGGCACCCCCTTGCACCGCCACACCCACGAAGCGGAGGCATTTTTCCTCCTCGACGGCTCGATGACCTACCGCGCCGGTGAGGAGATCTTCCACTTGTCCTCCGGGGACTTCATCTGGCTCCCGGCTGGCCTACCGCACGCGTTCCGGGTGACGGGCTCGACTCCGGTGCGGTTGCTGGCACTCACCACTCCCGGAGGCCTCCTGGCGCTCTACGACGAAGTCGGCGTCCCCGCCGCCGAACGCCGGCTACCGGGAGTTGACGGCCTGCCGATAGGCGAGGAGATCTCGCGGTGGAACGAGGTTGGACCGCGCTACGGACTGCAGGTCGTTGGCCCTCCGCTGCCCGAAGATGCCTGATCAGTCGCCGACGGCGACCCGCCTGACGCGCGACTCCTGGTGGCGTGCGCCCAGCTCGGCATCGGGCGGGTAGGTGACCTCTTCCAGGCTCAGACCGTGCGCCGGCACGACGACGACACCCGGATGCCGCCGTCCGGCCTCGAGGACCTGGGCCGGCCACTCGACCGGCTGGCGTCCCTCCCCCACTGGGATCACCGCCCCCACGAGAGCGCGGACCATAGAACGGCAGAACGCGTCGGCGACCACCTGTGCCTCGAGCCCGCCGTCACCTGCGCGCACCCACGAGAAGTCGAGCAGAGTGCGAATAGTCGTCGCGCCGTCCCGCCTCTTGGCGAACGCGGCAAAATCCCGAAGCCCCAACATCTGCTGGGCGGCCGCGTGCATCGCCGCAGCGTCCAGGGACCGTCTGTGGATCAGCGTGTCATCTCGCCGCAACGGGTCCAGGAGCTCAGGCTGGTCGCAGATGCGATAGAGGTAGCGACGCCGAATGGCAGAGAAACGGGCGTTGAAACCGTCGGGTGCCACCGAGACACCGTGCACGACGATGTCTTTCGGGAGCACGCCGTTGAGCCTGGCAAGGACAGACAGGGCGGGTGAGCGTACCGACCTCCCGGGCACGAGCGCCCATCCGGCCGGGTCGACATCTGCATGGACCACCGCACCGCGCGCGTGAACCCCAGCATCCGTTCGTCCTGCTACGACAAGGCGAACCGGCTTCGGGGCTCGCAGGATCAGGGTCAGCGCTGACGAGAGCTCGTCCTCGACCGTCCGCTTGCCGGGCTGCATCGCCCACCCGGAGAACGCGGTTCCGTCATACCCGAAGTCAATCCGGATGCGCAGGAAAGACGCGAGCCCGCCACCCCCCAAAGGGGCGACGGGCTCGTTGTCGTTCATGTCTGCAGGCTAGGGCAACTGGCCGTCAGTCAGACGATCAGGCTCAGGCCTTGGTGTTGGACGAGTCGTCGACCGCGTCGTCAGCATCCTGAGCCACCACGGCCTCGGCCTCTGCGGCGTCGGTAACGGCGGCCTCGACCTCGGCGGGAGCCGCGGCCTCGTCGTCAGCGACAACGGGCTCAGCCATCGGTTCCTTGGCGGCTTTGGCTACCTTCGCCGGCTTCTTGTCCTTGGCCGCGCGCTTGGTGGCAGCCTCGGCCTCAGCGACCGTCGCCTTCTTCGGCGACAGGGCCTCGCGTACCAGCTCGATCACAGCCATGGGAGCGTTGTCGCCCTTGCGGTTGCCGATCTTGGTGATGCGCGTGTAGCCACCCTGACGGTCGGCCATGTCGGGCGCGATCTCGGTGAAGAGACGGTGCACGACGCCCTTGTCGCGGACGACCGTGAGGACGCGGCGACGGGCGTGCAGGTCGCCACGCTTGGCAAAGGTCACCAGGCGCTCGGCGAGGGGGCGCAGGCGCTTGGCCTTGGCCTCGGTAGTGGTGATCTGGTCATGCTCGAACAGCGACGTGGCCAAGTTGGCCAGGATCAGCCGCTCGTGAGCCGGGCCGCCGCCGAGACGGGGACCCTTGGTAGGCGTGGGCATCTGTTGCTCTCCTGTTGGTCTCTGACCGATCCGCGCAGCGGTTCAGTCGCACACAATGAATCGGTTAGTACTGCTCGTCTTCGACGAACGCGGCGTCCTCATCCACGTCGTCGTCATAACGGTCAACGATGGCGCTCGGGTCGAACCCGGGCGGGCTGTCCTTGAGCTGCAGGCCCATGCCGACGAGCTTGGCCTTGACCTCGTCGATCGACTTCGCGCCGAAGTTGCGGATGTCGAGCAGGTCGGCTTCGCTGCGTCCGACGAGCTCACCCACGGTGTG
The DNA here is from genome assembly GCA_038249115.1 of Actinomycetales bacterium. Taxonomy (GTDB): domain Bacteria; phylum Actinomycetota; class Actinomycetes; order Actinomycetales; family Dermatophilaceae; genus UBA4719. The sequence goes on along the minus strand of JBBRWQ010000044.1, from coordinate 603 downwards.
GATGCCCTCGCGCTTGAGGCAGTTGTAGGACCGGACCGTCAGGTCGAGGTCCTCGATCGGCAGAGCCAGATCGGCGGCCAGCGCAGCATCGGTGGGCGAGGGGCCCATGTCGATGCCCTCAGCCTCGACGTTGAGCTCGCGGGCCAGACCGAACAGCTCCACCAGAGTCTTGCCGGCCGAGGCCATGGCATCGCGAGGAGCCATCGAGTCCTTGGTCTCGACGTCAACGATCAGCTTGTCGAAGTCGGTGCGCTGCTCGACTCGGGTGGCCTCGACCTTGTAGGTCACGGCCAGGACCGGTGAGTAGATGGAGTCAACCGGGATCCGGCCGATCTCGGCGTTGTCGGACTTGTTCTGCTGGGACGAGACGTAGCCGCGACCGCGCTCGACGGTCAGCTCCACCTCGATCTTGCCCTTGCCGTTGAGCGTGCAGACGTGCAGGTCGGGGTTGTGAACCTCGACGCCAGCCGGCGGCGCGATGTCGGCCGCGGTCACCGCGCCCGGACCCTGCTTGCGCAGGTACATGACGACCGGCTCGTCGTGCTCGCTGGAGACGACCAGGCTCTTGATGTTGAGGATGATCTCGGTGACGTCTTCCTTGAC
>JBBRWQ010000043.1:0-28298 GCA_038249115.1 Actinomycetales bacterium | reverse complement strand
CGCCCTGGAGCAGCTCATCGGCCTCGACCGGACCCCACGTTCCCCGCTGATAGGGATGGACCTGTCCTAGGTTGTCCAGGGCTGGTTGGACCACGCGCCAGGCGCTCTCGACGCCGTCCTCGCGGGCGAAACGACGGGGGTTTCCGTCAAGGGCGTCGTCCAGGAGCCGCTCATAGGCCTCTTGTCGCGCACCGAGGGCATCACTGAAGTCGACCTGCAGATCGACCGGCTCGGTCGCGAGCTCTTGGCCCGGGCGTTTGGCCTGGACGGTGAGGGTGACCCCGTCCTGGTCCCCGAGCCGGAACCGGAAGAGGTTCGCGTGCGGGCTCGGCAGGTCGTTGTCGGTGAACAGCATCCTCGGCGGGTGCCGGAGCTCGACGACCGCCTCCAGCGCCGTGGCAGCCAGACCCTTCCCAGCCCGGATGAAGAACGGCACCCCGGCCCATCGCCACGACTCGATATCCAGGCGGCAGGCCACGAAGGTCTCGGTTGTGGAGTCGGCGCCCACCCCGGGCTCATCCAGGTAGCCCTCGTACTGCCCCCGCACCATGGTGGTGCAGTCCAATGGGCGCATCGCCCGCAAGACCTTCACCTTCTCATCGCGAAGAGCGTCGGCGTCCGGGCTGACCGGCGGCTCCATAGCAAGCAGAGCGACGACCTGAAGAAGATGGTTCTGCAGGACATCACGGATGGCTCCGACACCGTCGTAGAAGGCCCCGCGGCCCTCGACACCGAAGTCCTCAGCCATGGTGACCTGCACACTCGCCACGTAGTTACGGTTCCAGATCGGCTCCAGGAAGCTGTTGGCGAATCTGAAGACCAGCAGATCCTCGACCGACTCCTTGCCGAGGTAGTGGTCGATCCGGTAGATCGCCCGCTCCTCGAGGTGCTCATGCAGGACGCGGTTGAGCTGTTGGGCCGAGGCAAGGTCCCGCCCGAAAGGCTTCTCGACAACGATCCTCGCGGTGTCGGTGAGCCCTACGGCCGCCAAGCCCTGCACCACTGTCGGGAACATCGAAGGCGGGATCGCCAGATAGAACACGCCGCGTTGGGACCCGAGCGCATTGAGACGGCTGGCCAGCGACTGGAACGTCTCTTCCTGCCGGTAGTCACCACCCACCAGGGTCAGTCGCTGGGACAACCGCTGGACAACCACCGGGTCGGCGCCCTCCACCGTGGCCCCGATCGCTGAGCGTGCGTGGTCGCGGAACTGTTCGTCGTCCCACTCAGAGAGCGCGACGCCGATCACGGGCAGGTTCAGGCGGTTCTGTGCTTCGAGCTGGTACAGGGCGGAGAACAGCTTCTTGCGCGCGAGGTCTCCGGTCGCCCCGAACAACACGAGCGCGTCCGTTCGGGTCATCACCTACACCTCCCTGGAGATGGCGGATGCATCAGCCATCGCGACACTAGCGCGGTACACGGAGCCGGCGCAGTGCGGTCCGGATCAGGCGGTGGGCCTGCGCGTCTCCGCTGCACCACCAGCATTCCCTCAGGTGGGCCCGAACCTGCCGGGCGGCGGATGCGTCGAGCTCGCCGTCGAGATAGGCCTGGACCTGGGGACGCAGTCGTAGGTGCCGGAGATGACTCATGCTCAAGGAACCCGCTGGCCGTCGCTGGTGATTCCGGCGCCAGATAGAATGGCTAGATGGAATGCGCGGGTGCGGCAACCGGGTTCCGTTGGCATGACTGAGGCGGCTCGTGACCAGCAGCAGCGCCTGGCGTTCGACCACTATGTCGTTCCGGAGATTCCAGTCCTCTACAGGGTCGCGTTGTCGCTGACGGGCCAGTCGGCAGATGCCGAGGATCTGGTGCAGGACACCCTGATCCGGGCATTCCGCGCCGTCGACCGGTTCGACGGCGCCTATCCCAGGGCCTGGCTGCTGACCATTCTTCGACATACCCACCTCAACCGGGTCCGTGGGCGAAAGCCGGTCCTGCTGCGAGATGGTGAGTCGGTTGAGCTGACCCTCGAGCGGGTGGGAAAACCCGAGCCCTCCGCCGAAGAGGTCGTCGTCAGCGACCTGTTCGAGTCCGTGGTCGCCGAGGCGTTGGCAGCACTGCCCGACAAGCATCGGGAGGTCGTGACCCTGGTCGACATCGATGGCTTGTCCTATCAGGAGGCCGCCGAGGTGCTGGGCGTCCCGCGCGGCACAGTCATGAGCAGGCTGCACCGTGCCAGGGCTCGTATCCGGGCCCGGCTGACCGCGGCCGGTTTAGCTCCCCGAAGGAGGATGTTGTGATGATCCATTCGATGCTGTCGCGTTCCGGCTGTCTGCGGGTGACGCGCGTCCTGCAGAGCTTTCTGGACGGTGAGGTCGACGAGGTGACGTCCGCCATAGTCGCCAAGCACCTCGAGGAGTGCCGGCGCTGCGGCCTCGAGGCAAGCACCTACCGGGCGATCAAGTCGGCGATCACGGAGGCGGGACCAGACGTGGCGCCAGTCGACGCCCAGGCCGTTGAGCGGCTGCGTCGTTTCGCTGAGGACCTCGCCGAGCCGCAGACCTGATTCGACAGCTGGCGGGCCCCCAGGGAATTTCTCTGATGGCCTTGCGGGTTTCCTGTGCGGAATCATCACCAAGACACAAGGAGCACGGCCATGAGAGCAACGTGGAACGGGACCGTCATCGCCGACAGCGACCAGACCGTGGTGGTGGAAGGCACCCACTACTTCCCTGCGGAGTCGGTCAACTGGGCGCTGCTGAAAGAATCCAACAAGAGCACCGTCTGCCCCTGGAAGGGCCAGGCGCGTTACTGGTCCCTCGACGCCACCGGGCCCACCGGTGAGGATGTCGCCTGGTCCTACCCCGATCCCTCGGCCGCTGCACGTCAGATCACCGGGCACGTTGCCTTCTGGCGCGGGGTCCAGGTCAACGCCTCCTGACCCCGCGTACGGAAGGGAGATTGAGAGTCGAGCGGAGATGAGCATGTACGAGGCAGTTTTCAACGGGCGGGTGGTAGCCCGCAGCGACGCTACGGTCGTCGTGGAAGGCAACCACTATTTTCCTGCCGAGGCGGTCCAGGACGAGTTTCTGACCCGTAGCCGAATGAAGTCTGTGTGCCCTTGGAAGGGCGTCGCCAGCTACTACACCGTCGAGGTTGACGGTGTCCGGGACGCCAACGCTGCCTGGACCTACCGGCATCCGTCACCGCTGGCCCGCCGCATCAAGAACCACGTCGCATTCTGGGGAGACGTGCGGGTGGTCCAGACCGGTTGAACTCACTGGTCGTCAGCGCGATGATCGCCCTACCGTTGCAGGCACGAGCCGAGGAGCAGGATATGGCGGACACAACCGAAGCGTGCGGGGGGCGTCAATGAGCAACGTGCCCATCGCCGACCACGCCTTGCTGTCCGACTGTCACAGCGCGGCGATGGTCACCCGCGTCGGTTCGATCGACTGGCTCTGCTTCCCCCGCTTCGACTCACCGGCCGTATTCGCCAGGCTCCTGGACGACGACGCCGGGCACTGGCTCGTCACTCCTGACGACGTGCACGAGGTGACTCGGTCCTACCTGGGGAGCAGCCTGGTGCTGCGGACCGTGTTCGCCACCGCGCACGGCCTGGTGCAGCTGACCGACGGGTTGGTGGTCGGCGACGGCGAGCGTCACCATGATCTCGGGACCGCATCCCCACACCTGCTCGTCCGGCATGTCGCGTGTTTCGAGGGGACGGCGACGGTCCGCGTGCAGTACCGGCCGCGGCCGGAATACGGCCTGTTCGCACCGTCGCTGCGCGCAGATGGCGACGGGGTGATCGTCTCGCGCGGTGGACCCGACCGGCTGACCCTGTGGAGCAGCCAACAGCTCGACGTCATGGAGTCGGAGGCGGTGGGGGAGGTCTCCATGAAAGCGGGGGAGACGCTCGCCTTCGCGCTGGGTTGGTCTCGTGCGTGGGAGGCATCCCCCCTGCTCGACGCCGGGTTCGCTGCCGCGGCTCGTTTGGAGGACACGGTTGCCGCGTGGGACTCGTGGGCGCAGCTGCACCAGCGGTATGACGGGCCATGGGCCAAAGAGGTGCGCTTCGCCGGCGTCGTGCTGCAGGGTCTGACATTCAAGCCATCGGCCGCGATCGTCGCTGCGGCGACGACCTCTTTGCCTGAGGCTCGCGGCGGTGAACGCAACTGGGACTACCGGTACACGTGGGTCCGTGATGCGTCCATGACTTTGGACGCCTTGTGGATCGCGGCCTGCCCGGACGAAGCCCATGAGTTCCTGGCGTGGCTCGTCGGGGCCGCCTCAGGCGGGTTCCTTGACGGGGGCTCGCTGCAGATCATGTACGGGGTGGGCGGCGAGCATGACCTCACCGAACGCGAGCTGCCGCACCTGGACGGCTGGTCCGGAGCCCGTCCGGTCCGGGTTGGCAACGGCGCCTGGAACCAGACCCAGCTCGACGTCTACGGAGAGCTGCTGGCTGCGGTCCACCGGCTCCGGGATCAGCTGGGCGAGCTTGACCTGCCGACCCGAAGGTTCCTGATCGAGGTCGCCGACACTGCCGCGACCCGATGGACCGAACCCGACCACGGGATCTGGGAGATGCGCGGTGAACCGCAGCACTTCCTGTACTCCGCCCTGATGTGCTGGGTCGCCCTGGACCGCGCGGTCCAGCTCGCCGAGACACTCGATGCTGCCGACCGGGTGAAGTCATGGACGACGACACGGGACGAGATAGCCGAAGCGATCTGCACCCGCGGGTACAACGAGAACCTCGGAGCATTCACCCAGACCCTGGACGGCGAAGGGCTCGACGCCAGCGCCCTCATGATTCCCATCGTCGGGCTGCTCCCTGGGACGGATCCCCGCGTGATCTCTACCATCGAGGTCCTGGCGCGCGAGCTCTGCGACGACCACGGGCTGCTCAGCCGCTACCGCGACGACGACGGACTCGCAGGCACCGAAGGGGCGTTCGTCTTCTGCACGTTCTGGCTGGCACACGCGCAAGCCTTGGCAGGGGAGCTGGATCGGGCCCGCGAGACCTTCCAGCGGGCGATGGCCTGCGGGAACGACCTCGGGCTCCTCTCCGAGGAGTTCGACAGTGAGGCAGGCGAGCAGCTCGGGAACGTGCCACAGGCGTTCAGCCACATCGGCCTGGTCAACGCCGCGTGGGCCATCTCTCAGGCCGAACAGGACGGCGTTGCCCAGTCACCTTCCATGGGTGCGCTTGAGGGCGAAAGGGTTGATCTCGGCGCATAGGCGCCAAAAGTTGGGCCTTTCCCCTACCCGCGAGGTATCGGGATCCGTCGCCTCAGCCCAGGGTGGACGCGTGGTCCGGCACCTCAGTCTGCAGGCTCCGATCGGTGCGGACGTAACCAGTCGGCGGCGGGCGCGGCGGCACTTTCAGCGGCGATCGCGACACCCGTTCGTACGGAATGCTCGAGAGCAGGTGCGCGATCATGTTGATCCGGGCGCGTTGCTTGTCGTCACTCTCGACAACGAACCACGGGGACTCAGGGATATCGGTGTGGACCAGCATCTCGTCCTTTGCCCGTGAGTAGTCCTCCCAACGGGTGAGCGACTCCAGATCCATCGTCGAGAGCTTCCACCGCCGCATCGGATCCGTCAGTCTCGAGCGGAACCGTAGTTCCTGCTCGGCGTCGCTGACTGAGAACCAGTACTTGCGCAGCACGATCCCATCCTCGACCAGTAGTCGCTCGAAGATCGGGCACTGGTGGAGGAAGCGGCGGTGTTGCTCGGCTGTGCACAGGCCCATGACCCACTCGACGCCGGCGCGGTTGTACCAGCTGCGGTCGAAGAGCACGATCTCGCCCGCGGCTGGTAGCTGCTCGACGTACCGCTGGAAGTACCACTGCGTCCGCTCGCGTTCGGTGGGGACGGGAAGCGCTGCGATGCGGGCAATGCGAGGGTTGAGGTACTGGGTGACCCGTTTGATGGTGCTGCCCTTACCTGCGGCGTCGCGTCCCTCGAAGACAACCACAACCCGCTTGCCCTCGGCCCGCACCCACTCCTGTAGGACGACAAGCTCGCCTTGCAGGCGAAGGAGCTCCTTCTCGTAGACCCGTTTCTTCACCAGCGCTCAGCTCCTCTCCTGATTGCCCTGATCCCGGTGAGCGGGAGACCGCAAACGGCGACGATCGCGTATCGGATTGACTTGTGTCGTGCCCGCCGCGACGGCTCAGAGACCGTCTGCGACAGCGGCGCTGACGCGGAGCCATGCCTTGCGGGTCTGTGCGCTGAGCGCGTCGTAGATGATGGGGCCGCCAGGCACCAGCGCCGGGTCGTGGGGGACGTCCATGACGGTGCGGGTCAACGCGCCGAAGTGGTCGTGCAGCCGCTGGCTCAGATCGGGATCGGCGGTACGATCTGGTGCGGTCAGGACGGTAACCGCACGCTCGACAATGTCCTGCTGGCCGGTGGCGCGTAGCGCGTCGATGAGCCAGGCTGCGGACTGGGCGGTGTCCTCTCGGACGGTGGAGACGATGACCAGCTGGTCTGCGGCTGCCACGGCTGCCTGCCAGTTGCTGGCGCGCATGTTGTTGCCGGTATCGATGAACATCAGCCGGTAGAACCTGGCCAGGGTGCTGTGCAGACGGTTGAACGCATCGGCGTCGATGGATGCGGCAGACGCCGCGTCCTCGTCCGAGGCGAGCACGTCGAACTGCGTCGAGCCCTGGGAACGGACGTAGTTGTCGAGGTCTCCCACCCGGGCGCCGCGGACGTCGTTGAACCGCTCGAGGTCTCGCAGCAGGTCGACGGCTGTATTGGTGTGCCGTGCGGGGTTCGCCCGCCAGCCAAGGGTTCCCCTGGTTTCGTTGTTGTCCCAAGCCAGCGTGTATCCGCCGCGGTGAATCCCGAAGGTCGCAGCCAGCAGCATCGTGACGGTTGTCTTGGTGCCGCCGCCCTTGGGGTTGATCACCACGACGGTCTTGGGGCCGTCCAGGCTGCGTTGGATCGAAGCGACCCCACCGCGGTACTCCCGTTCGGCTGGTCCAGGCTTTGGATGAATCAGGCCCACTGTCAGCCAGCGGATTCTGGCCTGCCAGCCCTGTTCGGCCGGCCCGGCGAGCTCAGGGGGCCGGGCGGCGATCAAATCGTGCAGCGTCGGCGCCTCCTGCTGCCGCGGCGTCTCAGTCTCGCCGCGACGGTGACGTGAGCTGCGGTGGCTCGGCTGGTAGGTGAGCGGTGAGGGGCCATTGACCACAGAGTCGGCCTCTGTGGGGGTGTCAGTTAATGGCGCCATGCTGGTGAACTCTACGACAGTTATGACGTGGTGCTCCGCGAGCCAGGACGCTAGCGCCCCAAGCGGGGCCTGCTCAACTGACTACGAATCAGAAGGTTGGGGGTTCGGACCCTCCCGGCGCTCTCCGCGCCAAGCCAGCCGCCGATGGCCCAGACCGCACCCACAAGCAGGGCACCGGCCACGGCGTCGATCAGGAAGTGGTTGCCTGTCGCCATCACGACGAGCGTGGTCGAGACGGGGTACGCCCAGGCAAGGTGGCGGGTCCGCGAGCCGGGGAATGCGATGACGACCGCAAGTGCCACCCACACCGCCCAGGCGACGTGCAGGCTTGGCATCGCGGCGTACTGGTTGGCGAGGGCGGCTGGCCCCGACGGATCGCCCGCAAAGAAGATGTCGTTGACCTTTGACGTTGATAGAGCATGTATGCCGCCAACAGCACGGAGGCTTCGACCCAGGGGGGCGGAAGTCGGCGCCCGACCCGGGCTGACCTGCGCAGCATGTGTCCGCTCCTTGAGGAGCCGCGACGTGGCTGACGGCTAGAATCGTGGTCGTGGTCACAACGTTGCAGGACATCCGCGGGGTCGTTGCGGATCCCAAGTACACCTACCGCCAGCGGGTCGCCGCGCTTGCGAACCTAGCCGAGAACCTCCTCGAGCCGCCGGCGGTGAGCGGTGAATGCGCCGCCGCGCTGGAGAAGCGCGTCATCTGCGACATGTATGAGGGCAATGCCCCGTATCGTCCGCGCTACCTGCTGCCCGACTACGCCAAGGTCCTGCAACGCGGTTCAGATTTTCTCGAGCTGCCGCCCGCGCAGGATCTCGACGACGCCCTTGCATACCTGCTCATCGCGTACTCCCAGACCCCGTCGATCACGGGCTACCCCGTCTACTTCGGCGACCTCGACACGCTTCTCCTGCCGTATGCCGAGGGGGTCGGCGATGAAGACTTGTACGCGAAGCTGAAGCGCTTCTGGATCTCCCTCGACCGTCTGTTCCCGGATGCGTTCGCGCACACCGACCTCAGCCCGGCATACAACCGGGTCGCGAGAACGATCCTTCGACTCGAGCGAGAGCTGCTCCAGGTGGTGCCGAACATCAGCCTGAAGGTCGATCCGGTCCTCACCAGCGACGACTACCTGCTGGATGCCGTCGAGACGGTGTTCGCCTGCGGGAAGCCGCACTTCATCAATGACGTGATGATGCAGAACGACCTCGGGCCGGGTTACGCCGCCGTGAGCTGTTACAACTCGCTGCGGATCGGCGGGGGTTCGCACACCCTGGTTCGTATCAACCTCAAGGAGACAGCACTCGCCGACAGCGGCGGGGTGGACGAGTTCTTCGCAGCAACGCTTCCCTGCTACCTGGGGCTCACGGCCGAGCTGATGGAGTCCCGGGTGCGATTCCTGGTCGAGGAGTCCGGGTTCTATGAGTCCAGCTGGCTGGTCAGCGAAGGGCTGCTCTCCCTGGACCGGTTCTCCGCGATGTTCGGCATCTTCGGCCTGGCTGAGGCGGTCGACATTCTGATGGAGCGTGAGGGCCTGCCGGGCACCTACGGCCACAGCGAGAGCGCGGATGAGCTCGGCTACCGGATCACCTCGGCGATCGCGGACTGGGTGGCCGATCGGCCCATGCCCTACTGCGACGGCAACGGCGGGCGCGCATTCCTGCACTCTCAGTCGGGGATCGACCTGGACATCGGAGTCTCGGCGGGCACGCGCATCCCGATCGGGACCGAGCCGCCCCTGATCGAGCACCTCAGGACGGTGGGCCGCCACCACCATCTGTTCGCCGCGGGCATCAGCGACGTGCTGTCCTTCGACGAGACGGCGGTCGCCAACCCGCAGGCCGTCGTCGACGTCATCCGTGGTGCATTCCGCAGCGGCATGCGCGACTTCACCTTCAACCTCGACTCGAACGACTTCATCCGGATCACCGGCTATCTTGTCCGCAAGTCCGACCTGGCGAAGATGCCCGGTGCCCGCCACGGCAGCACCCTCCTTGGCGCGGGTTCCGTGGCGGACTCGCACGTCGACACACGCAATGTGAAGCGGGTCGTGAGCCATGAGAGCTCACCACGCATCAGTAGCTGACGTCGTCCCCTTCTCCTGGGTCGACGGTCCGGGGAACCGGTTCGTGCTTTTCCTTCAGGGGTGCAACTTCGACTGCCTGGCCTGCCACAACCCGCAGACCATCCCCGTGCAGTCCCCGCGGTCAACCACGTACACGGTGGCCGAGGTGGTGGCGAGGATCCGTTCCTCGATGCCCTACATCTCTGGCATCACCGTCTCGGGCGGGGAGCCGACTCTCCAGCACGAGTTCGTGGGGGAGCTGTTCGCCGCAGTCAAGGAGGACGACGAGCTGAAGGGCCTGACGACGTTCATCGACAGCAACGGCAACGCCTCCAGGGACGTATGGCGGCCCCTCGCGTTGGTGACCGACGGGGTGATGCTCGACCTCAAGGCGCTGGACCCCGCGAAGCACCAGGAGATGACCGGCGAGTCCAACGACCTCGTGAAGGACTCGATCGAGTACCTGACGCAGCTGGGTCTTCTCTACGAGGTGAGGCTGTTGCTCGTGCCCGGTCACAATGACTCGGACACAGAGCTGAGGCGGACGGCGCAGTGGCTGCTCAGCGTGAACCCGGACATCCGGATCAAGATCAATCCCTTTTTGTCACATGGGGTTCGAGGGGTGGCACGCCAGTGGCGTGAGGTCTCGGAGGATGACAAGGTGCGCTATCGCTCGACCCTGCTCGGCGAGAGTGTCGGTCAGCTGGGTTTCGGGGGCGCCGGCCCGACGTAGGCTGCCCGGCATGGATGACCCCTTCTACCTGCCGCTCGCCGACGACCGATGGCGGGCAACCGTCCACACGACCGGCCCGTGGGACACCCGTTTCCAGCACGGCGGACCACCGAGTGCACTGCTCGCTCGCGCGATCGAGCGGTGCAGCCCGCGGGAGGACATGTTCATCGCCCGGATGACGGTCGACATCCTCGGAGCCGTCCCGGTGGGCGAGCTGGAGCTCCGTTCGCGAATGCTGCGCCCCGGTCGCAGCGTCGAGCTGGTCGAGGCGGCACTGTCAGCCGGCAGCCGTGAGGTTGCCAGGGCGCAGGCCTGGCGGGTGCTGCGTACAACGCAGGGAGTTGCACCGACGCTGTCGCCTGCTTCGACTGCTCCTGTTGCACCTCCGATGGCGACCACGAGCGCTTTCTCGTTGGCCGACGGCTGGATCGACGGCTACCTATCCGCGGTCGAATGGCGTTTCACCGCAGGGGAATTCGGGCAGCCCGGCCCGGCGACCGCGTGGACCCGGCTCCGGCATCCGATCGTCCCCGACGAGACGCCCAGCCCCTTGCAGCGCGTGCTCGCGGTCGCCGACAGTGGCAACGGCATCAGCAGCGAGCTGGACCTGAACAACTGGCACTTCATCAACCCCGAGCTCACAGTGCACCTGCACCGCGAGGCCGTCGGAGAGTGGATCTGCGTGGAGGCACAGACGGCCATCTCGCCCGGTGGGGCGGGCCTTGCCACCAGCGTGCTGAGCGATGCCAGCGGTCCGATCGGCGTGGGCGCCCAGAGCCTGCTCATCGCCCCGCGCTGAGTCGCGCGGGTTCGCTCTAGGGCCGCTGCATCCCGACCGTCTCGAGCCCCGCCGGCCCAGCCACAACAGTGACCGCGTCCGCCTCAGACTGGCTCACCGCGGCGACCACGTCGTCGACCGCCCACGGCCCGGCCAGGCCGTCTGCGCGCACCCACACGTCCACCCGTGCGCCGGTGAGTCGTTCGACCGTGCCACCGATGTCGCCGTCGGGGGCACCGACGAGCAGCACGTAGCTCGGTCCGTGCCGGGGCGCGACCACCGGCAACCGCGACCGGTCGTCACGGTAGACAGTCCAGTGGTAGCCGGAGATGGCACCACTCGCAAGCAGGATGGCGACCGGAATACGCATCTCGCGCAGCACCTGGACGTCGAGGCCGCCCTGCAGCGCGTCCTGGATCCCGAGGTACGCGGCGACCAGGACAGTGATGACCGTGGCGACACCGCCGAGGCCGAACAGCACGAACAGATAGGTCCGCCGGGTCGGTGAGCCGAGCTCCTCAGCGCTGCCGTCGCGCGTCGCCCGTCCGATGCGCGACCAGAACACCCACCACAACGGGCCTCCGACGAGCAGCAGGGTCACCCCTGACAGCAGGGAGTTGACCACGGAAGTGCCGACCTCGACCGCGGCAGCAGGGACCAGCGACTCGATCAGCGTGACGACCACCATGGTCACGCCGACCGCCGCGGCAAGCAGCGCGATCCCGGCCATGAGGTACTCGTAGATCCGGGTGACCTCCATACGTTCAGGTGTCGCGGCGGTGAACACCTGCCGGTGGTACCACCAGCTCATGGCGCCGACGATCACGCAGGCGCCGGCGGTCGGCGTGCCCTCGAAGTGCAGTACGGCCTGGGTTGAGGCGGGATCACCGACGATCCAGACGAGCGACTGGTAGACGACGATGCTGGCCCCGACGACCGCCAGGACCAACGAACCGCCGACGCCGACCGGGAGCACGTAGCCGAACCACAGCGTCGTGCGGCGGGCCTTGGAGAAGCTCGTGAACCAGTACACGACCCAGACCGGCACACCGACGACCACCGTGGCGGCGGCCTGCGCCAGTGGGTGTTGCTGCTCGACCAGCAGGGTGCTTGCCTGGTTGAGCAGGAGGGCGTTCAGTGACTCACCCAGGAGCCAGACCAACCCGGCGACAGTCGTGCCCAGCCCGATCAGCGAGCCAAGAACGAGCTGCCCCTGTCTGCGGTCGACGTCGAGCATCCGGTTCGCCACCGTCCAGTGCACGAACCAGACCGCAGACCAGACGACGAACTGGGCCAGGGCGGACCAGTCCAAACGCTGGTTCGACAGGGCTGCCGATACGACGTTGTGCAGGGCGGTCATGGCCACGGCCAGGGCTGTCAGCGGGGCGACGGTGGCGTAGAAGGCCCAGCCGAGGGAGCGCCCTTCGTCCTGTTCCCGCTGCAGACGGCGGCGCGACCACACCGCGAGGAGGACGAACATCGGGACGCCGAACACGGAGAAGGTCAATGCCCGGGCCAGCGTGCTGCTGTCATCGCCAGCCAGTGCCGGTTTCTGGGACAGCAGCCCGAGGAGGTCTGACAGACCGACGGCGGCCACGATCATCAACCCGAAGAGCAACAGGTACTGGAAGAAACGCCGGACGCTGTGCGCATCGATCCCCCGGGAGCCCGTGCGGTTGCCGAGCTGGCGGACCGCCCAGACGACCAGGACGACCGGGAACACGATGGTGAAGATCGCGGAGATCAGCCCCATGAACATGGTCAGCCCTTCTTGAAGTTGCACGCGGGCAGAAGCCAGGGCGATCCGGTGATCTTCCAGACCGTGCCTTCGCGCTGGACGGTGATGCGCTCCGTGTGCGAGTACCCCGAGGACTCGAAGGGTCCGTTCCCACTGCCCTCGGTGACCTTGACCGTCACGACGCCCTGGTCACCGGTGACCGCAGTGTGGTCGAGCACGATCCGCGCGGACTCGGGGGCGTAGGCGGCTGCCACGTCCGAGAGGTTACAGCCGGAGGATGGCGAGAGCAGGCCCGCGGCGACGGGGTAGTCCCCGGCAACCACGGCCTTCAGGTACTGCTGGACGACCCCCTCGGGGGTGTCCGGGTTCAGGTTGGGCGCCGCCCGGTTTGCCACCAACACCCCCGCCAGCACCGCGAGGAGGACCACGGCCCCAACGAAGACGGCAAGGGCACGGTTCATGGCGAATCTCCCCAATTCAGTTACCTGATCCCACAATCGTATGGTCCTGACCTGTGCACCGCAGGTGAAAGGGGCGAAGGTCCCGGGGCCGGGACAGTGACTTGTAGGGGGTGGCGAGTTCGCCGTAGTTCGCGTAGGACGGCGGCGCTACTTCGGCTTGGCGAGGCCTTCGACGATGACAACGTTGGGTAGTTTGGTGAGTGCGCTCGGTTTGAGCAGCAGCTTGCTGGTGCGATTGCCGCCGCCCATGACTACCTGCTCTTGCTCCATGACCGCACTGTCGACGTAGATGGGCAGGTCATCAATGCCAAACGCAGTGACCCCACCGATCATCATGCCTGTGAGGCCCACGGTGGTTTCTTCGTCGGCGAAGGAGAGACGCTTGACGGCGAGCAGTTCGCTGACCTTCTTGTTGACGTCCAACCGAGTTGTAGCCAGCACGACACATACGGCGTACTTCGGCGGGGCGACCTTCTTGGATGCGACGAGGATGGTATTTGCTGCCTGCTCAAGTGCGAAACCGTAGTGGGCGCAGAAGGCACCTGTGTCGGCCATGTCGGGATCGCAGGGCAGCACCTCGTGCGCCACGTCGCTGCTGAGCATTGCCCGCTGAACGAGCGGATCAAGCGTCGGTTCAGTCATTGGCCCGCATCACTCTTCATCTAGCCGGAGGCAGTCACTAGTTACATGCCGAATCATGCCCTTCCAAGATCCACACACATACCGCCAGTCAGTGCTCGGTCTAGAAACTCCCGCTATGGCGCGATGAACGCCTCCGCGCTCATCACGCCACGCCAGATGCGTTCGGCGTCACCGAACTGCACGCACTTCAGCGGTCAGGCGGCAGGTGAAGGTGGGGTCGGCGTTCGGCGGACCATGACCGTCTGCTCCGACGGCATGAGGATCCACAGAATGGGGTAAATCAGGATCTGGCTTCCCGGGATGACCATGAGCAGCAGCACGAACAGGAGTCGCGCAGGCCACGGGTCGATGCCGAAGCGTCGGCCGAGACCGGCACACACGCCGCCCAGGACCCGCCCCTCTGGCGGTCGGACCAGACCCTGCTGGGCGAAGCTCTGGTGGATGTCGTTCATGCTGGCGCACTTCCTTCAGATCGGTGTCCAGGGGATCTCCCTGACACCTCCACTGTGCCCGGCAGGAGCTGTCCGGTATATCGGGCGCAACCCTGACCCGACCCTGAATGCCCGGCGCAAAGACAAGGGGCCCGGTCAGGGTCGAAGTCAGGGGAATCGAGGTCGCCATCAACGGCGGCCATAGTCGGTTCCTTCCCCGTGTGCAACGCACCCGCTGCGCCCGCGGCAGACGTCTCTCACCGCCTGCACCAGGTGGTTACGCGGCAGTTCCGGACGTATTTCGTGGCGGGTCATGTGCCCCGATTGCGGAACCCGACTGAAGTGACCCCGGGGAAGGCTGCGCCGGGCCGCGCGGCTCACCAACGTCACGGTGGTGACGTTGGCCCCGCTCTCGGACATGGCCCAGCTCTCGGACACGACCTAGCGTCTGGCACAGGCCGGTGTGACCATGTTGGAACCGCATAACATACAGATTGCATAGACAAATAGTGCTATGACTAGTCAAAGTGATCAGTCTGTCTAGGTTAATTCTGCTCGATTGTGCAATCGGCGCACAACGGGGATGCTACTGGCACACCCGACGTCCGACCGACGTCCGACCGAAGGAGACGCCATGACGGCCGACCCCCAGCAGGCCCCCGCACCCACCAAGATCATGGCTGAGCCCTATCGGATCAAGAGCGTGGAGACGTTGCCGATCACGACTCGCGCGGACCGCGAGAAGGCCGTCAAGGCTGCTGGCTACAACACCTTCCTGCTTCGCAGCAAGGACGTCTACATCGACCTGCTCACCGACTCCGGCACCAACGCGATGAGCGACCGACAGTGGTCGGCGATCATGTCCGGCGACGAGGCATACGCCGGATCGGTCAGCTTCGACGAGCTCAAGGAGGCCGTGCAGGAGATCTATGGGTTCCCCTACGTCGTGCCCACCCACCAGGGGCGCGGTGCCGAGCACCTGATCTCCAAGATCCTCATCAAAGAGGGCCAGACCGTCCCCGGCAACATGTACTTCACCACCACCCGGGCGCACCAGGAGCTTGCCGGCGTCACCTTCGTCGACGTCATCGTGGACGAAGCCCACGACCCCACCGACCAGAGCCCTTTCAAGGGCAACATCGACCTGGCCAAGCTGCAGGCGCTGATCGACCAGAGTGGTCCGGCGAACATCGCCTACGTCAACCTCGCAGTCACCGTGAACCTGGCCGGCGGTCAGCCGGTGTCGATGCGCAACATGCGTGAGGTCAGCGAGCTGTGCCGTCGCCACGGCATCATCCTGTGGTCCGACGCGACCCGGCTGGTCGAGAACGCGTTCTTCATCAAGGAGCGCGAGGAGGGCTTCGCCGACCGTCCCGTGCGCGAGATCGTCCACGAGATGATGACGTACTTCGACGGCTGCACCATGTCCGGCAAGAAGGACTGCCTGGTCAACATCGGCGGCTTCCTCGCCGTGCGCGATGAGAGCGTCTTCCAGCGCGCTTGCGAGCTCGTCGTCCTCTACGAAGGGATGCCGAGCTACGGCGGTATGGCCGGGCGCGACATGGCCGCGATGGCTCAGGGCATCCACGAGATGGTGGATGACGACTACATCGCGCACCGGATCTACCAGGTCCGCTACCTCGGCAACCAGCTGCTGGCGGCCGGTGTGCCGATCATCGAGCCGATCGGTGGACACGCGGTGTTCCTGGACGCCAAGCGCTTCCTGCCGCATCTGTCGCAGGAGGACCTGCCGGCTCAGGCCCTCGCCGCCGAGCTGTACCTCGACAGCGGAGTTCGGTCGATGGAGCGTGGCATCGTCTCGGCTGGTCGCAACTCGGCCACCGGGCGCAACAACACCCCGAAGCTCGAGTCCGTGCGGCTGACCATCCCCCGCCGGGTCTACACCGACCGGCACATGGATGTCGTTGCGGCCTCGGTGATCGCGCTGTACGCACGTCGCGACCAGATCAAGGGCCTGAAGATGCTCTACGAACCGCCGACACTGCGGTTCTTCACAGCCCGCTTCGAGCCCATGGCCTGACCCAGAGCTCCAGCAAGAAGGCCCGGGCAGATTGTCGCCGGGGCCTTCTCATGTCCCCGCGCCGGGTCATCCATGGCGACAACACGCTGCGTCGCCGCGTGGCGAGATTGTTACCGGTTCTACTTGCGCGGTCGCCAGCGCAAGCGGTTGCATTGGGTGGCAAGGCCTGGACGGGCAACTCCTGCTGCGTCTGGGCCCTTAGATCACAACGCAGTGGAGGTCACCAGATGTCCAGCATTCACTCACGCCGCACTCTTGCGGCGGTCGCCGGGGGACTGGGTTTCGCCCTCGTCCTGTCGGCCTGTTCGAGTAGCACGCCCAGCGGCGATTCCACCGCCGCAGGCAGTACCGACTGTGCGGCGTACAAGGCGTACGGAGACCTCAAGGGCAAGTCCATCAGTGTCTACACCGGGATCGTCACTCCCGAGGACAAGCCGTACATGGACTCGTACAAGCCGTTCGAGACCTGTACAGGCGCCAAGGTCAACTATGTCGGGGACAAGGCCTTCGAGACCCAGATCCTGGTGCGGGCCAAGGCCGGCAACCCCCCGGACATCGCCATCGTCCCGCAGCCGGGCCTGCTTCAGCAGCTCGTCGCGACCGGCGCAGCCAAGGCGGCCCCGCAGGCCGTTGCCGACAACGTCGACAAGTTCTGGGGCGCTGACTGGAAGGCCTATGGATCGGCCGACGGCAAGTTCTATGCCGCTCCATCCGGTGCGAGCGTGAAGTCGCTGGTCTGGTACTCCCCGAAGGAGTTCAAGGACAAGGGCTACGCGATCCCCACCACGCTCGCCGAGCTCAAGACGCTCTCCGACACCATCGCAGCGACCGGCAAGAAGCCGTGGTGCGCCGGTATCGCCAGCGGTGAGGCCACTGGCTGGCCGGTCACCGACTGGATGGAGGACTTCATGCTCCGCCTGTCTGGTCCGGACGCCTACGACCAGTGGGTCACCCACAAGATCGCGTTCAACTCGGCCGACCCGACCGCAGCGCTCGACGCCGTCGGTGCCTACCTGAAGAACGACAAGTACGTGAACGGTGGTCTCGGCAACGTCAAGAGCATCGCGTCCACGACCTTCCAGGACGGTGGCCTGCCGATCCTCGATGGCACGTGCTCGATGCACCGCCAGGCCAGCTTCTACGCCTCGAACTTCCCGAAGGGCACGAAGGTCGCCGAGGACGGCGACGTGTTCGCGTTCTACCTGCCGGGCGTCCAGGCGTCCGATCACCCTGTCCTGGGTGGCGGCGAGTTCAACCTCGCGTTCGCCGACCGTCCCGAGGTGCAGGCCTTCCAGACCTACCTGTCGAGCGACACGTGGGCCAACAACAAGGCGAAGATCAGCTCTGACGTAACTGGCGGCGGCTGGATCACCGCCAACAAGGGCCTCGACGTGGCGAACCTGGTCAACCCGATCGACAAGCTGTCTGCCTCGATCCTCCAGGACCCGAAGACGGTCTTCCGTTTCGACGGTTCTGACATGATGCCGGCAGCGGTGGGTTCGAACGCCTTCTGGAAGCAGGCGACGGCTTGGATCGTCGGTCAGAGCACGAAGGACACCGTGGACAAGATCGAGGCCGCGTGGCCGAAGTCTTGACCTGACTGACTCCTGAGATGCCCGGACGTGCGCGGACCGCACGCACGCCCGGGCACCTTTCCATTCTTACAAGGAGCTGAGGAACTCGGATGGACACATCGACCAAAGTTCTGACCATGCTGCTGGCGATCTTGCTGTTCGTGGCCGTGGTGGGTGTGATGCTCTTCATCGCGAGCCGGACGGAGCGGAAAAGCGCCCAGATGGTGGCCTACGTCTTCCTGTTCCCGTCGATCCTGATGCTGAGCGTCGGGCTGCTGTACCCGGCAGTGAAGACGATCTACGCGTCATTCTTCGACGCGGCAGGCAAGGCCTTCATCGGGCTCGGGAACTACCACACGATCTTCTCGTCGTCGGATGAGATCACGGTCCTGCGGAACACCGTGCTCTGGGTCGTGGTCACCCCCTTCGTGGCGACGGCGATCGGCCTTCTCTACGCGATCCTCGTCGATGGCGCCAAGGCAGAGGCCCTCGCGAAGGCGATGATCTTCCTTCCGATGGCGATCTCGATGGTTGCCGCGTCGATCATCTGGAAGTTCGTCTACGAGTTCCGCCCCGACCAGCCGGGGGTGAAGCAGATCGGGTTGCTGAACCAGGTCTTGGTCTGGCTCGGGGGCTCCCCCCAGCAATGGCTGCTCAACGCACCGTGGAACACGTTCTTCCTCATCGTCGTGATGATCTGGATCCAGGCCGGGTTCGCCATGACGATCCTGTCGGCGTCGATCAAGGCCATCCCCGATGACATCATCGAGGCTGCCCGGCTCGACGGCGTGAAGGCCTTGGGGATGTTCCGCTTCGTCACCCTGCCCATGATCCGCCCGTCCGTCATCGTGGTCCTCACGACGATCGCCATCGGCACCCTGAAAGTCTTCGACGTCGTCCGGGTGATGACCGGTGGGAACTTCAACACCAACGTCGTGGCAAACGAGTTCTACAGCCAGAGCTTCCGTGCCTCCAACGAGGGGCTCGGTTCGGCGCTCGCCGTCCTGCTGTTCATTCTCGTCGTACCGATCGTGGCCTACAACATCCGCCAGCTTCGCGCATCGGAGTCACGATGACTAGCCTCACCCCCAGGGCCGAGCCCACTGCCGCGCGTGAAGCGCCCGCAACGGCGTCGCGCACCGGTCGCGCGTCGGCCCGCATCAAGAAGAAGGCGACGTCACCGGTGGCATCTGCCATCGCGGTGCTTCTCGCGGTCGTGTGGACCATCCCCACCTTCGGTCTGCTGGTCTCCTCGTTCCGGCCCGAGCGGGCGATCAAGACCACCGGATGGTGGACGTTCTTCAGTGATCCCCAGCTCACGCTGGAGAACTACCAGGCAGCCCTCAGCACAGATACCCAGTCGGGGTTGGGCAGCTTCTTCGTCAACTCCTTCGTGATCACCATCCCGGCGGTGATCATCCCGATCTGCCTGGCCGCGCTGGCTGCGTACGCGTTCGCGTGGATCGACTTCAGGGGCCGGGACCTCCTGTTCGTCCTCGTGTTCTCTCTGCAGATCGTGCCGCTCCAGGTTGCGCTGCTCCCGCTGCTGACGATGTACGTCAAAGTGGGGCTCGGTGGCACGTTCTGGACGCTCTGGTTGTCGCACGCGACCTTCGCGCTGCCGTTGGCGATCTTCATCCTGCACAACTTCATGAGGGAGATCCCTAAGTCGCTGATCGAGGCGGCGCGCGTGGATGGCGCCGGTCACGTGAAGATCTTCTTCCGCATCATGCTCCCCCTCCTCACGCCCGCGTTGGCGGCTTTCGGGATCTTCCAGTTCCTGTGGGTGTGGAACGACCTGCTCGTGGCACTCACGTTCGCCAGTGACAACACCGTCCAGCCAATGACGGTGGCACTCGCGAACCTCAGCGGCACGCGTGGAACCGCCTGGGAGCTGCTGTCGGCCGGCGCGTTCATCTCGATCATCGTTCCGGTCGCGGTGTTCATCTCCTTGCAGAGGTACTTCGTTCGCGGCCTGCTTGCCGGCGGCCTCAAGGGCTGATCCGCCCCGGTCCACGCGCCACCCGCTCAAGCGGCGCGCGGACCCCGGGTGGCTACTTCGCTCTTGCTGAGTCGATGGCCTTCGTCATGTCGGACAGTGCGGTCTCCACCGGCTTGCTGCCCGTGATGGCCGCAAAAGCGTTGTCCTGAACCGCCTTCGACACTGCCGCATAGTGAGGAGTAACCGGCAGGGCATTGGCATTCTGCATCGAGCTCTTCAACACCGTGAGATAGGGCAGCTGGGCGACCAGAACCGGGTCGTCATAGAGACCACTGAGCACGGGGGTCAGGTAGCCCTGGGTCGCGAAGGCCCTCTGCTGTCCGTCACTGGTGAGGAACCTCAAGAAGTCAGCCGCCGTGGCCTTGTGCCCGGAGTACACGTTGATCGCTGCGCTATGGCCGCCGAGCGACGACGCACCAGGACCTGATGGGCCAGGCAGCGCGGCTATCCCGAACGTGTCCTTGACCTTGGACGAGTCGTCGAACGTGGCCAGGTTGTACATGTATGGCCAGTTGCGCAGGAACAGCAGCTTGCCGTCTTCAAAGGCGGTGCGGCCCTGCTCCTCCTGGTAGGTGATGGCTTCCTTCGGGATGTTCCCGTCGGCGTAGGCCGTCACCAGGTTCTGCAGGCCCGTCTTGGCCGCGGCAGAGCTGAGCGTCGGCTTTCCGTCCGGGCCCAGGATCGTCCCACCGGCCGAGCTGATCGCCTCTGCCACGTTCGCCGTCAGCCCGTCGTACTTGGCGAACTGCCCCGCGTAGCAGCCGATGTTGTTGGCCTTGGCGATGGAGCACATGCCCATCATCTCGTCCCACGTCTTCGGCGGGTTCGGGACGAGATCCTTGCGGTAGTAGAGGATGCCGGCGTCGGTGGAGACCGGCGCGGCATACAGGACATTCTTGTAGGTCGAGGCTCTGACGGTGGCCGGCAGCATCGCCGTGGTGTCGACGAACGTGGTTCCTGTCAAAGGCTGCAGCCATCCGTCGGCAGCAAGCTCCGCCGTCCAGGTGACTTCGATACTGACGACGTCATAGCTTGCCTTCTTGGCCTTGAACTCCGCCACCAGGTCGTCGTGCAGCTGTTCGGGAGCACCGGACTGCTCTATGAAGGTCACCTTCTCGGCCGGGTGGGCGGTGTTCCATTTCTCGACCAGCGGCCGGACGACGTTGTTGTCGTCCCTCCCCTGGACGTACGTGATGGGGCCGCGCGCGTTCAGGCCTTGGGCGACATCCTGGCTACTAGGACCACCGTCCGCGGTTGGCCTGATGCTGCACGAGACAAGGAAGAACGCGACGACCCCCAGGACTGCGACCGGCGCGAGTCCCTTGGCGTAGCTCATTCTCGCGTGCTCCTTGAGTCAGTGCGCAGGACAGGTGAGCGCGCGGGCCCGTGACGTCGCCATTCTAGTAAGGTGCAGAAGGCGGCCGAACAGCCTGCCCCGGAGGACCCGTTGCCTGCAGAAGTCGTCACAGCTCGAAGGACCCGCGTCCCAGGCGCCGCGTCATGATGGTGGCAGGGCTGGTCCTGGCAGCCGGTGAAGGATCTCGTCTCGGACGTCCCAAGGCAGAGGTCGTAGTGGGTGGCCGTCGGCTGGTGGATCTGGCGATCGAGTCGTGTGTCCGGGCGGGGCTGAGCCCGGTGGTCGTGGTTCTGGGGGCGGCCTGGCTGGTGCCCATGCCTCTGGCCGACAGCCCGGACCGGCCCACTCCTGAGATCTGGCTGGTGGAGAACAGCGACTGGGCCACGGGCATGGCATCGTCCGTGCGCGCGGGTCTCGCGGCCCTGGAGCTTGAGCCCGGTATCGACGCCGTGGTGGTCACGCTGGTCGACACCCTCTCCGTCGGTCCGGAACACCTGCGCCGCATCAGCGTGGCGTTGCGCGACGGTGCGACAGCAGCCGTTGCGACCTACGACGGCAGGCCACGCACCCCGGTGGGGCTGACCCGCGGGGTCTGGGCCGATGTCGCGAGAACCGTCGCAGGTGACGAGGGAGCGCGCCGTTGGCTGCGCGCCCACCCGGATCTGGTTACCAGCATGGAGTGTGCCGACCTCGGCCGATGGACCGACATCGACACGCACACTGATCTGCCCGAGTGACCTGCCCGAGTTGACCTGCCCGAGTTGACCTGCCCGGATCAGAGCCTGTTGGGGACGGCCATCGCCAGTGCAGCCAGCGCGGCGGGGAAGCACCGCTCGGGTGGGTTGACCAGGCCGGCGCCGACCTGACCGGTGCCGGCGACGGCTCCCGCCATACCCGTGTTGATCTGGGGCAGTATGCCGGTGCGCACGACTCGTGTGACGTCGATTCCCGTTGGTGTGCCACGGAACTCGAGGATCGGGATCTGGAATGCGGGGTGCTCACCCAGGGTGATCTCGTACATCGTGCGGGTCGTCCGGAGGGCCAGCGGGACGTCGCCGCCGACGAAGCGCACGATCGCCGGTGCCGCAGCCATGGCGAAGCCCCCGATGCCGGCGGTCTCCATGATCGCCGAGTCGCCGATGTCGGGGTTGGCGTCCTCTGGGCCGTAGTTGCCAAGGAACAGACCCACCGGTGTGTCGGCCGGGCCGGTGAACCACTGGTCGCCGGTGCCGGAGGTCTGGATACCGAAGTCGGTGCCGTTTCGGCCCATCGCCACGACCATCGTCGAACCCTTGATGTCGCGAGCGGCGTCGGTGGCCAGTTTGGACGCGGGCATCCCGAGGTTGAGGAAGAAGTGCTCGTTGGCGCCGGCGAACCGCACGACCTCGGCCACGTCCGAGGAGGGGGCGTCGACCGTGATCAACGAAGGCAGCAGGTCGCGCAGGGCCATCAGTGACCCGGCCCGGTTGCGGTTGTGCCCCTCGTCGCCCATCTGCAACATCTGCGCGATGATCGCCTTGACGTCAACGGGTCCGTGCGCCCGGACGGCTTCTTGCAGCAGGGGGCCGAGAACGCGTGACATCCAGTGCAGACGGTCGATGACCTCGGGGCCGTATGCGCCGTAGCGCAGCACCTTGCCCAGGCCCTCGTTCAGCGAGCAGAACGCCGTCCCGCCGTGGACCGGGTCCTTCAGCTCGAACATCCACATCGAGGGTGAGACCACTCCGGCCATCGGCCCGACGGCGTGGTGGTGATGGCACGGGTCCAGGGTGATTCCATCCCCTGTCGCCAGAGCGGTCTCGGCCCGTTCGGGGGTGTCGGCCAGACCTTCATAGAGCATCGCGCCGATCAGGGCCCCGCGCATCGGACCTGATGCCTGCTCCCAGTCCATCGGCGGCCCGGCGTGGAAGAAGGTCCCCTTCTCCATGCCCAGGCACTCGTGGGCCGGGCGCACGTCGACCAGCTCGGCGCCGGCGGACATGAGGCGGGAGACGGCCGTCGCGTTGGCGGCCTCGCGACGTGGGTCGCTCATCACCTGGGCCAGGTCGGCCTCGGTGCCCGGCATCGGTGGGCGCCAGTCCACCTCGGTGACCTGTGCCGCCTGCGCGCGCAACGCGTCGGCCAAGAGACCGACGCCCGCTGTGACAACGGATGGTTCGTGGGTCAACAGCCCGTGCAGAGGAGTCGAGGCGGGCGTGGAGATGTCAGTCATCGGAGGTCTCTTTCCTAGGCCGAGGCGCTGGCGAGCAGGGACAGTGCGTGACGGGTGGCATGGGCATTCGAGACGAACACCGAGGCGCCGCTGGCCTGCAGCGTCGTGGCGCAGCTGGTCAACCCCTGAGGGTCGTTCTCAACGCCGATGAGCGAGACAACCACGGACAGCTCGCGTCCGCCGGCAGCGGCGGCCTTGCGCGCGGAGGCGATCGCTGAGGCGAGCTCGTCGGCCGGATCTGGGTGGGAGCCGAACCCCAGGACCAGGTCCAGCAGCAGGACGGCGCAGGTCGGGTCGTCGCCCTCGACGGCGATTCGTTCGAGCCGCAGCGACGGGTCGATCATCGGGTGCGGCCGTCCCCGGGTCAGCCCGTCGTCGCCGAAGTCGATGACCAGGTGGGCGTCGCTGCGCAGCTCGGGGCCGAGGGCAAGCTCGGGGGAGAGCGGGATGTTGGACCGGATCGGGCCGAGCTGTTCGGAGGCGATGATCATTGCCTCGTCGGCCAGGGTGCCGCCACAGAACAGTCCACGCAGGAAACCGTTGGTGCGCTTGGCTTCCAGCTCGCTGGACACCTCAGTCGGTGTCGCAGCCAGCCATTGCGGCCACGCCGGTATGCCGTCCGGCGTCGTCGCGAGCGCGGCCTCCACCGCCGCGGTGAGGTCCGGACGCCCGGTGCCCAGGATGGCCCAGTGAACCGGCTTGCCCAACGTGGCGGCATACGACTGGATCGCGTCGAGCACGTCGGCAGCCGGGGGTTTGGACACCACGATGATGGACTCGGTCGACGGGTCGGCGGCGAGTGCGGCCAGCGCCTGGCGGGTGGAACGGCCCCCGACGGCGGAGGACAGATCGCGGCCGCCGACCCCCAGGCAATGGCTCATGCCGACTCCGGCGATGTCGAGCAGACACATGACCTGTTGGGCTCCTGTGCCAGAGGCGGCGACCAGGCCGACCGAGCCGGCTCGCACGACGTTGGCGAAGCCGAGGGCGACTCCAGCGACCACGGCCGTGCCGCAGTCGGGGCCCATCACCAGGACGTCGGCGACGGCTGCCGCGTCCTTCAGCACAATCTCCTGCTCGACGCTGACGTTGTCCGAGAACATCACGACCGAGACACCGAAGGCCACGGCATCCATCGCCTCGACGAAGGCGTTGGCACCTGGCACTGAGATGAGCGAGAGGTTGGCTCCGCTCTGGGCGGCAGCCGAGCCGAGCGTTCGCGGCGGAGGGGCCTCGCCGAAACCGCCGGCCGAGGCGCCGGCTGCCTTGAGCCCGGCAAGTGCGGCATCCAGGGCAGACCTGCCTGCCTCGATCGCCGCCTGGTCCTCACCGCGGAATGCCACGAGCATGTCGTTGGGCCCCACGGCCTCGCCCACGGTGAACCCCATCCCGGCCAGCAGGTCGGTGTTGAGGTCGGTGGCCATGGCAACGAGGGCTGCGCTGATGCCCGGCGCTTCACGCACCGCCGTCGAGACCTGCATGAGGCTCACGGAGTCGTAGTAGGCGCCGCGGCGCACCTCGACAAGGTCGGTCATTGGCTTCCCTTTCGCGTGCTGTGGAGCGTGAGCGTGCTGTCCGAACACCGATTCGGCACCGTTTCGAGGTCGTTGAGTGGCTGAAACGGTGCCGGCGGGGTGTCCGGTCGGGCCTGCATGAGAGCGCGAAGGCTACCGGCGAGACCGGCGACCAAGTCTGTGCCGGACGAATGGCCGATGGCGAGCGTGGAGGCCAGCGCAACGCGGGCCTCGGCGACGTCACCACGCAGGGTGGCCTCGACCAAAGTGGCGACCTCGGGCACCGCGTACCCCTTGCTCGATACGTCGAGCAGTGACGCGGAAAGGCTCGTGGTGGCTGTCCATCGATCCCGGACGGCTGCGCCCAGACGTGCGATCGGAGCCGGATCGCCGAGTCCGCACAGCACCAGCAGCACCGCACACAGGGCGTCATCGCCGCTGGGGGTGAGCCCCTGGCCGGCGCCGAGCAGCTCACTTGTGCTCCGGCGTACCTCGGGGTCATCACCGCAGCGAGCAGCGCGGCATACGGCGGCCGCCTGGTCCATCAGCTCCGGCGTCCGCACATGGCTGGACGCCATCTCGGCGAGCTCGGACAACAGCGCGGTCTCGGCGACGTTCGGCACTGCTCGGACCCGAGCCGGCCGCCACTCGCGGACGACTCGAACGTGCAGGGAGGGAAGCCGTATCTCGGATCGGCCGACGGTCACCGTGTCCCCCGGCTCAACGCCCCAGTCGAGGTCCCGACCGGCTGCCGAGAGCCGGACCGCGGTGGGCAGCATGAGGGCGTCGGAGGCGAGGATGGGGAGGACCTCGTGGTGGGCTCCGACTGCGAGGTAAACCGCCGTGGGGAAGCTGGCCAGAACGACTGCCTGCCGCGACGGTCCGGCCACGACGGTCCCGGTGAGCGGCGAGCTGGCACCGAGGATCTCGCGCGGTGAAGCCTGAGGCGTCACGGGGCGGCTCCTGTCCGTGGGCTGCCGTGGGGCGATGGTCCGTGCCGATCGATCGACACAGGTAACTGAGCCTACGGCCGGTGCTGGAGCCCGCCCTGGCGCAAGGGCTCGCCGACCGCGGTCTGGCCGGCGTCGGCCAGATGCGGGGTATCTGAACCGTCTGCCCGAAGGTGGCCCACCGCGAAGGAATATGGGTGGCCTGACGCCCCCAATCCTTCGGCGTGGGGCGATTATGCCAAGACACGCCGGTGTCGAATGTCAACTACTTCTCCTGTGTGGGGCTGGGGTCGGCAATACATTTGTTCAGCGCATGACAGCGGTGTGACTTCCGTCACCCGCAAGCAGCGACCCATGGAGGACGAGATGTTGGTCGGTTGGAAACTTCACGAGGGGACTCTCGGTCCGAACGAGGTCGTAGCTCCGGACGAGCGTCTGACCTGGCCGAAGACCGTGGGCCTGGGTGCCCAGCACGTGGTGGCGATGTTCGGTGCCACGTTCGTCTTCCCGCTGATCATGGGGCTCAACGCCCAGCTCGCGATCATGATGAGCGGCGTCGCGACGATCTGCTTCCTGCTGATCGTCAAGGGCAAGGTTCCGAGCTACCTCGGGACCAGCGCGTCGTTCGTCGGTGGTGTCGCCGCCATTCGTGCGCAGGGCGGTGACTCTTCGACCGTGACCGGCGCCATCATGGTGGCCGGAGCGGTTTTGCTCCTGGTCGGCGTCCTCATCCACTACATGGGGTCCGGGATCATCCACACCGTGCTGCCGCCGGTGGTGACAGGCGCTGTGGTCATGCTGATCGGGTTCAACCTGGCCCCGGTCGTGGCCAATATCTACTGGCCCCAGGACCAGTGGGTCGCGCTTCTCGTCATGGTGTTCGCCATCGCCTGCGCCGTGGGTCTGCGAGGCTTCTTCGGCCGGATCTCGATCTTCCTGGCCCTGATCTTCGGCACGGTCCTGTCCTGGCTTTTCGACCGCATGTTCGGCATGATCTCCTCGCTCGACCCCGGCGCAGGCAAGATCACCACACACTTCCGCGTCAACTGGGACGGCGTCACGAGCGCACCATGGATCGGCTTCCCGCCGCAGACCTCCATGTTTGCCGGCAAGGAGATCGTCGGCTGGCACACCCCCACGCTCTCCACGGCAGCCATCCTGCTCGTGCTTCCCGCTGTGATCGCGCTGATCGCCGAGAACACCGGCCACGTCAAGGCTGTCGCCGAGATGACCGGTGCTGACCTGGACGGTGTGATGGGCAAGGCCATTGCCGCAGACGGCTTCGGCACTGTCCTTGCCAGCGCGGTGGGTGGTTCGCCGACCACGACGTACGCGGAGAACATCGGCGTCATGGCGGCAACCCGTGTCTACTCCACGGCCGCCTACTACGTCGCCGCCTTGGTCGCCATAATCTTCGGGCTGTCCCCCAAGTTCGGTGCACTCGTGGCCGCCACCCCCGGCGGTGTCCTCGGCGGTATCACGGTGATCCTCTACGGCATGATCGGCCTGCTCGGCGCGAAGATCTGGAAAGAGAACGAGGTCGACTTCGCCAACCCGATCAACCTGGTCCCGGTGGCAGCCGGCATCGTCATCGCCATCGGCAACACCAGCCTGGTGTTCACCGATACGTTCAGCCTGAGCGGTATCGCCTTCGGCACGATCGTGGCCATTGCGGCTTACCACATGGCCCGGGGCCTTGCCCCTCAGCACATGAAGGACAGCGCCGGCGGCATGCCGTTCGTGGTGCTGCCGATCAAGGACATCGACAGAGAAGACGACGACGTCCACTAGAGCCCGAACCGTCTTGTCCGTGGGCCGCGCAATGGCGACATCGCGCGGCCCACGTGCCGTTGCTGGGCACGGAGTCGACAAGTTCTGCCAGTGATCTGGCGTCGGCTCCGTGACCCCGCCCCTAGCCACCACTCCTTCGGACAGGCAGGATCGACACGGTGAAGCCCTCCGCTTTTGTTCATCACGCGCCGCGCAGCGTGGATGAGGCGCTCGCGCTCCTTGCCGAGTTCGGTCATGACGGCAAGGTTCTCGCCGGCGGGCAGAGCCTGATCCCGATCCTGAACATGCGGCTGGCGGCCCCCGGCCATCTGGTCGATATCAACCGGATCACTGGTTTGGACACTGTCGAGATCACGTCGGACAGGGTCCACATCGGCGCGCTCGTGCGCCACTCCCAGCTCGAACGCCACAACGAAGCGTTCGCCCACCTGCCACTGCTTCGCCAGGCCCTGGTCAACGTCGCTCACCCGGTGATCCGCAACAGGGGTACGACGGTCGGCTCCATCGCACACGCGGATCCGTCGGGCGAGATGCCGGCCGTGCTCGCCATCACCAACGGGTATGTCGATGTGGCCAGCTCGCGGGGGACCCGCACGGTGGCGGCCAGGGACTTCTTCCTCGGCCCGCTGGAGTCCTGCCTGCTGGAGGACGAGATGGCAACGGGTGCGACCTTCGGACGCTTCCCTCCAGGCACCGGTATGGCGTTCGCCGAGTCCACCCGCCGCCACGGTGACTACGCCATGGCGGGCGTCGCTGCCGCTATGACTGTGCGCGACGGCCTGATCACCTCAGCCCATGCGTCGTTCGTCTCGGT
>JBBRWQ010000042.1:0-28563 GCA_038249115.1 Actinomycetales bacterium | reverse complement strand
GGGGTCGCTCATCGATCCGGTTTTGTCGACCCGATCCGCCAGTGGCCGACCGTCGACGCGTCACCCAGCGGGATCGCCGTGGGTGCCGACGGCGCCATCTACATGGCAGCCCTGCGTGGTCAGTCTCTGTGGCGAATCCCGTTGGACGCCAAAGGAAAAGCTGGAACGCCGCAGCGCCTTCTTCAAGAGAAGTACGGGCGGCTGCGCACCATCGCTACCGCGCCGGACGGACGGCTCTGGCTGTTCACCAGCAACACCTTCCGCGGCACCCTCCACCCCGGCGACGACCGGATCCTCGCGCTCCGCCTCCCTGTTCAGCAGGACTGAGCATCCGACGTAGCCTGCCGAACAAGGAGGGTTGGGGGGTGGCTCGTAGCCCCATCAAGGGAGCTTGCGAGCCGGGGCGAGAGCCACCCCGCAGCCCGACGGATACAGACTGAACCCGACGGGTAAGGCCTACGAGACGTCGAGCTTGGTGAGGATCAGCTCGCGGACCTTGGCCGCGTCGGCCTGACCCTTCATCTCCTTCATTACCTGACCGATCAACGCGCCAGCAGCCTGGACCTTCCCTTCGCGCACCTTCTCAGCAACGTCAGGGTTGGCCGCGATGACCGCGTCGACCGCGACCGATAGCGCCCTGTCGTCGCTGACCAGCAGCAGCCCGCGCGCGTCGGCAACCGCCAGGGGTGAGCCTTCACCGGCGAGTACGGCGTCAAGCACCTGACGGGCCATCGAGTCGTTGAGCCGACCGGACCCCACCATGGTGTCCAGCTCAGCGACATCAGCGGGCGTCACGCCGAAGTCCGCCAGATCGCGGCCCTCGGCACTGGCGCGACGGGCCAGCTCGCCCATCCACCACTTGCGTGCACCCGCAGGCGTGGCGCCGGCAGCGACGGACTCCTCGATCAGCAGGACCGCCCCGGCGTTCATGACATCGCGCATCTCCATGTCGCTGTAGCCCCAGTCATTCTGGAGCCTGTGGCGACGCTCGTCCGGGGGCTCGGGCATCGTGCCGCGCAGCTCTTCGACGCGCTCACGAGTCGGAGCGACCGGCACCAGGTCGGGCTCAGGGAAGTAGCGGTAGTCGTCGGCGTCGGACTTCACCCGCCCCGATGTCGTGACCCCTGTGTCCTCGTGCCAGTGCCTGGTCTCCTGAAGGATCGAGGCGCCGCTGTTCAGCACCGCGGCGTGACGGGTCATCTCGTAGCGCACTGCCCGCTCGACCGACCGCAGCGAGTTGACGTTCTTGGTCTCGGTCCGGGTACCCAAAGGAATGGCGTTCTGGGCAGCCACATCATCGGGATCCTCGGCCTTGGGGCGCAGCGAGACGTTGGCGTCGCAGCGAAGCGAGCCCTGCTCCATGCGTACGTCGCTGACCTTGAGCGCCTTGAGCAGATCACGTAGCGCCGCGACGTAGGCCTTGGCCACCTCAGGCGCCTTTTCTCCAGCCCCCACAAGTGGTTTGGTCACGATCTCAACGAGCGGTATGCCGGCCCGGTTGTAGTCGACCAGGCTGTGGTCCGCGCCGTGGATACGTCCGGTGGCACCGCCGATGTGCAGCGACTTGCCGGTGTCCTCCTCCATGTGGGCACGTTCGATGTCCACCCGGAAGGTCGACCCGTCGGGCATCTCCACGTCGAGGTAACCCTCGAAGGCGATCGGCTCGTCGTACTGCGAGGTCTGGAAGTTCTTCGGCATGTCCGGGTAGAAGTAGTTCTTGCGGGCGAACCGGCACCAGGTCGCGATCTCGCAGTTCAGCGCCAGACCGATCCGGATGGCCGAGTCGACCGCAGCGGCGTTGACGACCGGCAGCGCACCGGGCAGACCCAGACACACCGGGCAGACCTTCGTATTGGGTTCTTCACCAAAACCGGCCGCACATCCACAGAACATCTTGGTCGCGGTGTTCAGCTCGACGTGAACCTCGAGGCCGATCACCGGGTCATAGGTCTTGAGCAGCTCGTCGTAGTCGACGACGGGCTCTGCCCCGTTGGCTCCCATGGCGGTGCTCATGAGCGGACCTCCCGGCCGTTGGTGGTGGTCGACAGCTGCGGGGCTTTGGCGAGCAAGGGCCCGCCCCAGCGCTGGATGAGGGCGGCCTCGAGAGCGGCGCCCACGCCATACAGCCGCTCGTCCAGGGTTGCCGGGGCAAGGATCTGGATGCCGGTCGGCAGACCATCCTCATTGGCCAGACCGCTCGGCAAGGACATGCCGGGGATGCCCGCAAGGTTGGCCGGGATCGTGGCAATGTCGTTGAGGTACATGGCAAGTGGGTCGTGGAGCTTCTCGCCG
Source organism: Actinomycetales bacterium (assembly GCA_038249115.1). Lineage (GTDB taxonomy): Bacteria > Actinomycetota > Actinomycetes > Actinomycetales > Dermatophilaceae > UBA4719. The sequence goes on along the minus strand of JBBRWQ010000042.1, from coordinate 26,271 downwards.
ATCTTGAACGCGGTGGTCGGCGTCGTGGGCGATACGAGGACGTCGGCCTTCTCGAAGGCTGCCGCGAAGTCACGCTGGATCAGCGTGCGGACCTTCTGGGCCGAGCCGTAGTAGGCGTCGTAGTAGCCGCTGGACAACGCATAGGTGCCGAGGATGATTCGGCGCTTCACCTCGTCGCCAAAACCGGCGTCGCGAGAGGCAGCCATCACCTGTTCGGCGCTGGGGTCGTCGACCCCTTCGGGCAGGACGCGCAGGCCGTAGCGCATGGCGTCGAACCGGGCCAGGTTGGAGGACGCCTCAGCGGGCAGAATCAGGTAGTAGGCCGCCAGCGCGTACTCGAAGCTCGGGCAGGACACCTCGACCACTTCAGCGCCCGCATCGACGAGCAGTTGCACGGACTCCTCGAACCGGACCCGGACGCCCTGCTGGTAGCCCTCGCCGCCGAGCTCCTTGACCACCCCGATCCGCATGCCCTTGACGTCGGCTCGGCGCGCAGCCTCGACAACCGGGGGCACCGGCGCGTCGATGGAGGTGGAGTCCATCGGGTCGTAACCACCGATGACCGAGTGAAGCAGCGCGGCATCGAGCACCGAGCGCGAAACCGGGCCGGCCTGGTCAAGGCTGCTGGCCAGGGCGATCAGGCCATAGCGCGAGACACCGCCGTACGTCGGCTTGGTCCCGACCGTGCCCGTCACCGCGGCAGGCTGACGGATCGACCCTCCGGTGTCGGTACCGATCGCGAGAGGCGCCTGGAAAGAGGCAACGGCCGCCGCGGAACCGCCACCTGAACCGCCGGGGATGCGTTCGAGGTCCCACGGGTTGTGGGAGGGGCCGAACGCCGAGTGCTCGGTGGACGAGCCCATCGCGAACTCGTCCATGTTGGTCTTGCCCAGGATCGGCATGCCGACGGCCTTGAGCTTGGCGACGACCGTAGCGTCATACGGCGGGATCCAGCCCTCGAGCATCCGGGATCCGGCCGTGGTGGGCAGACCCTTGGTGGTGGCGATGTCCTTCACCGCGATGGGCACTCCGGCGAGAATGTGCAGGTCTTCGCCCGCGCCACGGCGCTGGTCGATGTCGCGTGCCGTGGCGAGTGCGCCTTCGGCATCGACGTGCAAGAACGCGTGGACTGAGCCATCCACCGCGGCGATGCGATCAAGATGGGCCTGGGTGGCCTCGACCGCGCTGATCTCCTTGCGGTACAGGCGATCCGCGAGCTCTGCGGCGCTGGCGCGGGTGATGTCGGAAGTCACATTTGAACCTTTGCTTGGATGTACTCGAACTGTTAGAAGAACGGCAGATCACGTGACGGACGCCCGCAGATCTGACGGAGGTCCGAAGGAGTCAGTCCTCGTCCAGGATCCGCGGGACAGAGAATCGCTGCTGCTCCGAGGCCGGTGCGCAGGCCAGCGCCTCCTCGGCGGCGAGGCTGGCGCGCACCACATCGGGCCGCGTCACGTTGGTCAGCGGCAGCGGGTGCGACGTCGGCGGGACGTCGTCGGTGGCGACCTCGTTCACGTGGGCGACGGACTCGAGGATGATGGCGAGCTCACCGGACATCTTGTCCAGCTCGGCGTCACTGAGATCGATGCGCGCGAGCATGGCGAGATGGGCGACATCGTCGCGGGAGATTGCGGACATGGCCTGAAGTCTAGTGTCCCGCCATCAGCCGTCCCGGGCTGTATGCCGTGTGCTCACCTCACGCCCAGCACACCGTCCACGCCCGGGACAGGTCCCGCGGTGGGTCCTACCGGGAATGCGGGTAGTCGGCGGAGCGGTCCTGGAACGAGAGGATCTTGGGGTTCTGCACGACGCCAGCGCGGATCTCGATAGCCCTCTGGACAGTCAGATCCTCGTCCCAGGCCACAGGGCCGTCCATCACCGTGCGCAGGTAGGGGATCAGAGCCTCGCTGATGCCCCAGGTCGCGCTGTTCCACAGGTAGGTCGGGCTGTGATCCACGCCGTAGTACGAAACGCCGTCACCGACCGAGAGCATCGGCGTCTCGAAGGTGGTGGGCCGGGCGAACTCGAAGCCCATCCCGGAGTCGCAGGACACGTCGACGATCAGGCTGCCGGAAGGGAAATGTTCCAGATCGGCGTCCTTGACGAACATGAGCGGCTCGTCGGTGTCCTGCAGCACGCAGTTGACCACGATGTCGTGCCCTGCCAGGAACTCGGCCGTGGGCACATGGCCAGTGGCTGTCTGGACTGTCGTGCGACTGGGGTCGGCCTCGATGCGGTCGAGATGCTCGAGCACGATCGACGGAACCGGTGAGGCAACCGCTGTGACGTTGCGCATGGTAAGCACCGTGACGTCGTGGACGCCGAACGCGTTCAGCGCCGTGATGGCACCTCGAGCCGTGTTCCCGAAGCCAATGACGACAGCCCGGAGAGGTCGGCCGTAGTGACCGGTGGAGCCGACCAGCGTCATGGCGTGCACCACCGAGCAGTAGCCCGCCAGCTCGTTGTTCAGATGGAACACGTGGACGATGAACTCCCCTGAAGGCGTCCAGTAGTTCATCGCCTCCCACGCCATGAGCGTCAACCGCTTGTCGATACAGATCTGCGTCAGCTGGGGATCCTGGACGGCGTGCGGCCAGCCCCAGAGCACCTGTCCCTCGCGAAGTCCGGCGACATCGTCCAGGGTGGGCTTGGGCAGCAGCACCACATCGCTGGTCGCAATGATCTCCTCACGCGGACGGATGCCCGCGACCTGAGTGGCGAGATTCTCGTCAGAGAAGCCGAAGTGCTCGCCGTACCCGCGCTCGAGGACGATTCGCGCCCGCAGGTCGGCGTCGATCCGGTCAAAGTGCTGCGGATGGATCGGCAGCCTGAACTCGTTCTCCTTGCCCGAGCTGGCAAGCACGCCAAGACTGAGCTGATCCATGAGCCTCGAGCCTCCTGTCGGTTGACGCGACCACCACCAGCCCGGCCATCACCCGCGTGGCCGCCATCCCCGCGGAATGCCCCGCAGCCTAGATCATCACGCCGCAGTATGTCTCAGGCCGACCTCACCTTGGCCGCAACGGACCTCAGGCGTCAGGACTCCCTGACTCGAGCAGGTCGCGAAAGCCGGCTTCGTCAAGGATCGTCAGACCGAGCTCTCGCGCCTTGTCCGCCTTGGAGCCGGCGTTGTCCCCCACCACCACGTAGTCGGTCTTCTTCGACACGGTTCCGGCGGCCTTCCCACCCTTGGACAGGATGGCTTCTTTGGCCTCGTCACGGGAGAACCCCTCGAGCGAGCCGGTGACAACGATCGTCAGCCCGGCCAAGGTCTTTGGTCGCGACTCATCGACCTCATCGGCCATCCGCACACCGGCAGTAGCCCATTTGTCGACAATGGCAACGTGCCAGTCCACGGCGAACCACTCCTGGACCGACTCAGCTATCACCGGGCCAACCCCCTCAACACCGGAGAGCTCCTCCAGCGACGCGGCGCGAATCGCCTCCATCGAACCGAAGTGCCCGGCGAGCGCGCGGGCCGCAGTGGGGCCAACATGGCGGATTGAGAGGGCCACGAGCACGCGCCATAGGGCCTGTTCCTTGGCGGCCGCCAGGTTGTCGATCAGCTTGGCGCCATTGGCCGAAAGCACCCGACCGTCGACGACAGCGTCCTGCGGATCGGCCTTCTTGGCGGCACGGGTGTAGAGCGGAACGGTGATCAGCCGCGCCACGGAATGTTTGGTGTCGCCGCCGGGGCCGGGTGCCAGGGTGAACAGGTCACCCTCGTCAGTCAGAACCCCGGCCTCGAGCAGCGCGATGGCGCCCTCCCAGCCGAGCGCCTCGATGTCGAACGCGCCACGGGACGCCAGGGCGAACAGCCGCTCACGCAGCTGGGCGGGGCAGTATCGCGAGTTGGGGCAACGAATGTCCTTGTCGCCCTCCTTCTGCGCTGCCAGCTCGGTGCCGCACTCAGGGCAGTGCGTCGGCATCTCGAAGGCGCGCTCTGTCCCGTCACGCAGGTCGACAACCGGCCCAACGATCTCGGGGATCACGTCACCCGCCTTGCGCAGGACGATGGTGTCGCCGATCAGCACCCCCTTGCGGACGACCTCGAAGGCGTTGTGCAGTGTGGCCATCTCGACCGTGGAGCCGGCGACCTTGACCGGTTTCATCACACCGAACGGCGTCACCCGCCCGGTCCGGCCGACGTTGACCCGGATGTCGAGAAGCTTGGTGGTGACCTCTTCGGGCGGGTACTTGTAGGCGATCGCCCAGCGCGGCGCGCGCGAGGTCGATCCAAGACGGCGCTGGGCCTCGACCTCGTCGATCTTGACGACGATGCCGTCCAGCTCGTGCTCGACCGAGTGCCGGTGCTCCCCGTAGTAGTCGATGTAGGCCTGCACCGCCTCAATGTCGTCGAGCACGTGATAGTGGGCCGAAACCGGCAGGCCCCAACCGCGCAGCACGTCATACGACTGGCTCTGGTGGTCCATCGCGAAGCCCTCGCGCGCACCGATCCCGTGAACCAGCATCCGCAGCGGTCGGCTGGCGGTGACGCGAGGGTCCTTCTGCCGCAACGATCCTGCGGCTGCGTTGCGAGGGTTGGCAAATGGCGCCTTGCCCGACTCGACGAGTGTGGCGTTCAGCTCGGCGAACGCCGCGACGGGGAAAAACACCTCGCCCCGGATCTCGATGCTCTCTGGATGGCCGCTCCCGATGAGCTGCTGCGGGATGCCCTCGATCGTGCGCACGTTGTTCGTGACGTCCTCGCCGGTGCGCCCGTCGCCGCGGGTAGCCGCGCGGACCAGCCGACCGCGTTCATACAGCAGGTTGATGGCCAGACCGTCGATCTTGAGCTCGCACAGAAAGTGGTATGCCGTGCCGCCACCCTCAGACGCCGCATCTCGCTCGACGCGCGCAGCCCAGGCCGCAAGCTCCTGCGCGCTGAACGCGTTGTCCAGGCTGAGCATCCGCTCGAGGTGGTCGACCGCGGCGAAGTCCGTGGAGAATGACGCGCCGACCTGCTGCGTGGGGCTGTCGGGAGTGCGCAGCTCGGCGTACTGGTCCTCCAGTGCGTTGAGAAGGCGGACCAGCTCGTCGTACTCACCGTCGCTGATGGTCGGCGCATCCTTGACGTGGTAGCTGAACTGGTGAGCACGCACCTGCTCGGCAAGATCGGTCCACTCGTGGCGGACGTCATCGGGCACGCCGGTCGGGAGGTCGGTCACAAGCCACATCCTGCACCACACCGGCGACAGGCCGAGGCCGGCAGAACATCAGCAACACCGCGACGTCGACAGATCAACGTCGGCGGGACCGCCCAATCAGCACCGCCGCGGACAGAACAACAGCGGCGCCGACAAACTGTGGCCACTGCAGCCTTTCGCCCAGCAGCACCACGCCCAGGGCCACCGAGACCACAGGGATGAGGTAGGTGACCGAAGCACCGACCGTCGGACCGGCCGCACGCACGACGTCGTACTGGAAGGACATCGCGATGCCTGTGCCGACAACCCCCAGGGCGAGGACAGCGAGCACCGGGCCCAGGACCGAACCGCCACTGGTGTTCGCGTGCAACGTCCATGGCGCATCCAGAGAAAGGTGGGTGCGCTGGGAGAGCCACCAGATCGGCAGGGCGACCAGCATCTGGGCCGCAGAGGTGAGCATCTGGGCCGCGGGCAGAGTGAGTCCGCCGAAGTCAGCCTTGACAAGGAAGCGCCTGGTGTAGGTCCAGCCCACGCCGTAGGACGCACCAGCCACCAACGTCATGCCGAAACCGAGGAGGTCCGGCCGCCCTTGCGACTGCCATGGCTGCAGGATCACCAGGACCCCCACGAAGCCGATCAGCACGCCGACGATCTTTCGCGCCCCGATCGGGTCACCCCGAAGGAGCAACAGGCTGAACACGACCGTGGCGATGGGGGTGACCGAGTTGCCGATGCCCGCCAGCGCCGAGCTGATCCGCTCCTCCCCCAGCGCGAACAGGCTGAACGGCAGGCTGCCCAGGAAGAACCCGGTCACCATCAGATGTCCCCAAGTGCGCCGGTCCCGCGGCAGCCGACCCCGCGAGAGGGTCAGCAACAGCAGCAGAACGGCCGCGCCGCTGAGGATGCGCAGGCCCGAGATCTGAAGCGGCGCAAGGGATCTCAGGCCGACCTTCATCAGCAGGAAGCTCGAGCCCCAGATGAACGCCAGCGCCGTGAACTTGACCTGCCACGGGACCCGGGGGGTCTTCATCGAGTCGGTCGTGCCGTGCGAAACGTGCTTGGTCGCAGCAGTCATGTCTCGCTGTCCCTGGCCATCATGTGTGGGTCAACTCCCTGCGGTCTCGGTCAATGCCCGGGCTGCGTCCACGGCAAGTCGCTGCACCCTGCGGGCATCCGACGGTGAGAGTTCGGCCAGACCGCAGGCAGGAGTGAGTGTCACGTGCTCCAGGTCCGACAGTGGCAGTCCGACCCGGCGCCACGCCTCAACCAACGGGTTGATGACTTCGGTGACCTTGGTGCGGGTCTCGTCGGTGGGGACCGCTCCCGCCCAGAGTTCGACGCCGGACTCGACGGTGGCGGCGACCGACTCCCAGCCCTGGGGGGTCAACAAGCCGGTATCCAAGGATACGGCCTTGACGCCGGCGTTCCTCAGCAGCGCCAACGGCACATCCGAGGCACAGCAGTGCACGACGGTATGCCGGTCGCCGGCGGCTGCGACGACGTCGCGTAGCCCTTCGGCCGCGACGGTCGGGTCTATCGCGCGGATCCGGCCGAAGCCAGATGCCGTCGGCAGCTCGCCGGACAGGACCGATGGCAGACCAGGTTCGTCGATCTGGACCACGAGCTTGGCCCTTGGCACGAGCCGGCCAAGCTCGCCCAGATGGACGCGTAGCCCCTCGGCGAGCGAGCCGATCAGGTCTCGGGTGGCGCCGGCGTCGACCAGGGCACGTTCGCCGCGGTGCAGCCAGATCGAGGAAGCGAGGGTCCAGGGCCCGGCGATCTGCACCTTGAGGTCGCCGTCGTAGCCGTCGAAGGCCTCGGCCAGCTCGTCAAGGTCCTCTCTCAGCAGCGCCGACGTGCGATGGGAGTCGCGCCCGGCGCGGTCGACGAACCGCCACCCCATCGGTTGCAGATCGACCTTGAGATCGGCGAGCAGCCCGGCGCCCCGACCGATCATGTCGGCACCAGGCCCTCGGGCGGGAAGCTCTGGCAGATAAGGGAGCCCATCCTCGGAGAGCAGGTCGCGGACCGCGGACAGCGCCTGGCGTACGTCGGTGTCCGGCCACGACCCGATACCGCTGGCTCTGCTCACCTCGAGAGCCTAACCGGCTGCTGGTGGCCTGCCAGTCGCCGCCTTGCTCATCGTGGCACTGCTCGTCGTGGCACTGGTCGTCGTGGCCCTCATTGTGGTTGCCTTGGCGATCGTGGCGGACCCGACCACGCGGGTTCCGTCATACAGGACAACGGACTGGCCGGGCGCGACGCCTCGGATACGTCGCTCGAGGCGGACCTCGACCTTGTCTCCGTCAGCCCAGGCCGTCGCGGGGATCTCTTCGCCGTGGGCGCGAACCTGTGCGCCCACGGACACCACACCGTCCGGAGCCGGACCGCACCACCGGGCATGGTCCCCGGTGATGGCATCGACGCCCAGGAGCTCGCCGGTTCCGACCACGACGGTGTTGGTGCTTGGCTGCACCTCGACAACATAGCGGGGCTCGCCACCAGCTGCCGGCTGGCCGAGGTGGAGGCCGCGACGCTGCCCGACGGTGAAAGCGTAGGCGCCGTTGTGCTCCCCGACTTTCGTTCCGTCGACCTCGACGATCTCGCCGGGCTGCACGCCGAGGCGGTCGGTCAGCCACCTGCGGGTATCGCCGTCCGGGATGAAACAGATGTCGTGGCTGTCCGGCTTGGCCGCGACATAGAACCCGCGTGCTGCGGCTTCCGCACGGATCTGCGGCTTGTCAGTATCACCCAACGGGAAGAACGAACGGGCCAGCTGGTCCGCGTCCAGTACTCCGAGGACATAGGACTGGTCCTTGGCCATGTCGACTGCGCGGTGCAGCTCCCTTGTGCCAGAAGGGCTTTCGGCGATCTGCGCGTAGTGGCCGGTCGCCACCGCGTCGAACCCCAGCGCGAGCGCCTTGTCCAACAATGCCGCGAACTTGATCTTCTCGTTGCATCGCAGGCACGGGTTGGGGGTGCGACCTGCGGCGTACTCGGCGATGAAGTCCTCGACCACGTCACTGGCAAAGCGCGCGGCCATGTCCCAGACGTAGAAGGGGATCCCGAGCATGTCGGCCACGCGTCGGGCATCACCGGCGTCCTCGATGGTGCAACAACCCCGAGCGCTCTCGCGCAGGGTGGCGGCGTTCTGGCTCAGCGCCAGATGCACACCGACGACCTCGTGCCCGGCCTCGAGCATGCGCGACGCAGCCACAGCCGAGTCGACGCCACCGCTCATGGCGGCCACGACCCGCATCAGTCCGTCTGCTTCCTGCTCGCGCTGGTGCTCGCGCTGGTCGCAGTGCTGGTGGCCACCTGCGCCCTCTGAGCACGCTCGACAGCCGCGGGCAGCGCCGCCAGGAACGCATCGACATCCGACGCGATGGAGGTGTGCCCCAGCGTCAGCCGCAGCGCGCCACGGGCCTGTCGTTCCGGCATACCCATGGCCAGGAGCACGTGGCTGGGCTGGGGCACGCCGGCCTGGCAGGCAGAGCCCGTCGAGCACTCGATGCCGGCAGCGTCCAACAGGTAGAGCAGGGAGTCACCATCACAGCCGGGAACGAGCAGGTGCGCGTTGCCAGGAAGACGCCGGGTGCCATCACCGGGCTCCCAGTCGCCGGTCACCTGGATCCCGAAGCCGGCGTCCTGAGCGCCGTGAATCAACCTGTCGCGCAGGGCAATCAGCCGCTCAGCGACTGCCTCCCTGTGGGCCGTGGTGTGCTGCATGGCCACGGCAAAACCGCGGATCGCCGGAGTGTCCAGCGTGCCGCTGCGGAGCTGGCGTTCCTGGCCTCCGCCGTGCGACAGGGGCACGAGTGCGGCGTCGCGCCGGGCCAACAGCGCGCCGACGCCCTGCGGACCGCCCACCTTGTGGCCGCTGACGCTCATCAGGTCGAGCCCGCTCCGGGTGAAGTCGACGTCGACCTGTCCGGCGGCCTGCACAGCGTCGCTGTGAACCGGGATGCCGAACTCGTGCGCCACCGCGGTGATCTCGGCAATCGGCTGAACCGTGCCCACCTCGTTGTTGGCCCACATCACGCTGACGAGCGCGACCGACTCGGGGTCGGCCTCGATGGCGGCACGCACCGTCTCTGGGTGAACACGACCCACGCGGTCGACCTCGAGCCAGGTGACCTTGGCCCCCTCGTGTGCTTCCAGGAAGTCGACGCAGTCCAGGACGGCGTGGTGCTCAACCACGCTGACCAGCAGCCGGACCCGGCGGGGATCGGCATCATGTCGGGCCCAGAACAAACCCTTGACGGCCAGGTTGTCGGACTCCGTCCCCCCAGAGGTGAACAGAACCTCAGAGGGTCGGGCGCCAAGCGCCTGGGCGATCGTCTCGCGAGACTCCTCGACGACCCGCCGTCCAGCCCTGCCGGAGGTATGCAAGGAAGAGGCGTTGCCAACGGTCGCCATCTGCGCAGTCATCGCCTCGATCGCCTCAGGCAGCATCGGGGTGGTCGCCCCATGGTCGAGGTAGACAAAAGAGTCGCGCACCAGCCGAGTCTACGTGGGCTCGAGGATGCGCCCAGCCCTCACGCACCAAGGCCCATGGCTGCACGGCCGAGTCACAGCCGGGCCAGCCAGGGGTGTCCCGGGTGGACCTGCGCCAGAGTGTCCATCAGCCAGGCCCGCTGGTGTCCGTCGAGTATGGGCTCGATCGCCGAGAAGTCAGCCTCGTCCTTGGGCCGCGCCTGTCGCGCCTTGAACAGCAGCAGAATCTCCGGGTTGATGTCGCGGATGCCGTCACCGTCCACCCAGGTCGCATCATCCAGCGGCAAGGCATCGAGGGCAGCCTGTGGTTGACCCACTGTCCCGGCTCGCCAGGGTCGCAGGTCACGTCGTACTCCCATGGCGAGGAGGCGTTGCGGCGTAGCCACAGCTGCAGGAAGTCGCTGGGGTATGCCTCGTCCGGGATGTCGGCCATGACGGGGCACAGGGTTCCACTGTCGTTGCGCCAGACGTGAATCCGCCCGGCGAGGTGCTCTGCTGCGTCCTTCGGTGTGTGCGGTGCCCACACGCCATACAGCTCGGCGAAGTCCTCATCGCTCAGGTCGGAGGAAACGTACAGCGGCGCCCGCCCAGCGTGGGGACGGGCGCCGGTGCGTATGGCGGGTGGTTGCGTACGGGGTGCTGGTCGCCTCAGCCCTTGGCGGCCTTGACTGCTGCGGTGGCCTGCGGCAGCACCTTGAACAGGTCTCCGACGACACCGAAGTCGACCATCTCGAAGATGGGCGCCTCTTCGTCCTTGTCGATCGCGATGATCGTCTTGGACGTCTGCATTCCGGCGCGGTGCTGGATGGCACCGGAGATACCCGCCGCGACATACAGCTGCGGGGAGACCGTCTTGCCGGTCTGTCCGATCTGGGTGGCGTGCGGGTACCACCCAGCGTCGACAGCGGCGCGCGACGCGCCGACTGCGGCACCCAGTGTGTCGGCGAACTCCTCAATCGGGGAGAAGTCACCGCCGGTACCGCGGCCACCGGCAACCACGATCGCGGCCTCGGTCAGCTCGGGACGGCCGGAGGCAGCCCTCGGTTGGCGGCTGGTGATCCGGGCCGCCTTGGCGCCTTCGGAGATCGAGACCTCGACGACGTGCTCGGCCGCCGCGCCCTGCGCAGCCTCCGGCGCAGCCGAGTTCGGCTTAACCGCGATGATCGGCGTCCCCTTGGTGACAGTCGCCTTCACGGTGTAGCCACCCGCGAAGACGGCCTGGGTCGTGCGCACTGTTGCACCCTCACCGGCCTGGACGTCGACGGCGTCGGTGATCAGACCGGATTCGGTCTTGATCGCGAGGCGGCCGGCGATCTCCTTGCCTTCGACAGAAGAGGAGAGCAGGACCGCTGCCGGCGAGGCGGAGGCAACGAGCTGCGCAAGCACTTCGGCCTTGGGCGCCACCAGGTAGTCGGTGACATCGGCAGACTCCACCCGGTAGATCTTCTGAGCTCCATACTGCGCCAGGGTCTCCTTGGCAGCATCGAACCCTACGCCGATGAGGACTGCGGACGGCTCACCGAGCCGGCGGGCAATCGTCAGCAGCTCGAGCGTGGTCTTGCGGACTGCCCCGTCGACGTGGTCGACCAGAACAAGAACTTCAGCCATGTGTGTTTCTCCTACGATCTGTTCGGGGTGAGCAGCGTGGTCGGGTCAGACGAACTTGTGGGTGGACAGGAACGTGGCGAGCTCGGTGCCGCCGTCGCCCTCATCGGTAACGATCTGGCCCTTGGAGCGCGGCGGACGTTTGCTGAAGGACTCGACTGTGGTCCAGGCCGCAGCCAAGCCCACCGAGCCGGCGTCGAGGCCGAGGTCGGCCAGCGACCACGTCTCGACCGGCTTCTTCTTGGCGGCCATGATGCCCTTGAAGGACGGGTAGCGCGGCTCGTTGATCTGGTCGGTGACCGACACCACGGCGGGAAGCGAAGCGGTGATCGTCTCGGAGGCCACGTCGCCGTCGCGTCGGATGGTCACGGTGCCACCGTCGACGGTCAGCTCGGACGCAAGAGTCACCTGGGGCAGCCCGAGTCGCTCGGCGAGCATGGCCGGCACGACGCCCATCGAGCCGTCCGTGGACACCATCCCGGTGAGGACCAGGTCTGGGTTGCCGATCTTCCTCACGGCTTCGGCCAGGATCAGCGAGGTCGCAACGGCATCGGATCCGTGGATCGCCTCGTCACTGACGTGAACGCCTGCGTGGGCACCCATCTGCAAGGACTTCTTGATGGCGTCGGCCGCTTTGTCCGGCCCCACGGTCAAGACGGTGACAGTGTTCGCCTCGAGTCCCCCTTCGGCGCTCTCGACCAGCTTGAGGGCTGCCTCGATCGCGTACTCGTCGAGCTCCGAGAGCAGTCCCTCAACCCCGAGCCGGTCGGTGGTGTTGTCAGACTCGTTGAAGGTGGGTTCCGACTGGGAGTCGGGCACGTACTTGACACAGACGACGATGTTCATCGTTGGCTCATCCTCTTCCGTTCGAGGTATGGAGGTATGGAGGTATGACTGATTTGGGGGTCTCGGAACATGTTTCGGAACATACTGACACCCGCACCACGGCAATGGGCTTGCGTCGATGGTGATTATCGCCACCATTCGCGATGAATGGCGCGGGACCGGTGGGCTTGCGCGTCACCGGGGGACGTCAGCGGCCTTCGAACTGCGCCTTGCCCGGTGCATGCTCGACGAAGTGCTGCATACCGATATCACGGTCACGCGTCGCGAAGACGCCGGCAAACTGCATCCGCTCGATCTCAAGGCCGGTGTCCAGATCGACCTCAAGACCGCGGTCGATCGCCTCCTTGGCCGCACGGATAGCGTATGCCGGACCGCCCACGTAGCGCTCGACCCGCCGACGTGCCGCGGCGTAGACGTCCTCAGGCGCGACAACCTCGTCCACCAAGCCGATCGCCAGGGCTTCCTCGGCCGCGACGAAGCGCCCGGTGAAGATCATGTCCTTGGCCCGGGCAGGACCGATCAGACGCGACAGTCGCTGGGTTCCACCGGCTCCGGGGATGACGCCGAGCAGCACCTCGGGCTGACCGAGCTTGGCGTTGTCGGCAGCAACCCTGAAGTCGCAGGCCAGGGTCAGCTCACAGCCGGCGCCAAGCGCATAGCCGGTAATGGCGGCCACCGTCGGCTTGGGGATCCGGGCGATGGCGATGAAGGCGGCCTGCAACGCTGCGGAGCGGTCGACCATGTCCGTGTAGGACATCGGCTGCATCTCCTTGATGTCAGCACCTGCGGCAAAGACCTTCTCGCCGCCGTAGATGATGACCGCGGAGACGTCGCGACGGGTGCCGGCCTCGGCCGCAGCCGAGTGCAGCGCGTCCTGGACCTCGACGTTGATCGCGTTCATGGGGGGGCGATCCATCCGGATGGTCCCGATGCCACCCTCGACCTCGAGCCGAACCACGTCGCTCATGCCATCTCCTCCGGTCCCGCAGTCTCGTCCTGCGTCCGGCCCAGGATCGTCTCGTGCCACAGATGGACGGCGGACAACACAAGTTGAGTGGTGACGACCAGCATCGCCTTGACATCGGTGTCCGGGCCGATGACGTGCTCGCCAGTCACCACCAGGGTCTGGTTCGCGATGCCGACCTTGACCACGTTCAGGCGCAGGGTCAGCTCATTGCAGGCCATCAGCTGGGTCAGGGTGTCCTGGGGCACGTCGGCGCCGATCTGCCACTGCCCGAAGACTCGCATGATGGTGAAGTCGCCCTCCAGACAGCGCACGAACAGCTGCTGGTCCTGCACCGTGAAGGCAACGTCGCCATCGTCGTCGATGTTGGGCCCGAGGCCCTCGTCGATCAGGGCGTCGAGCACACGTCCGCGCAGGGGGTGCTCGCTGGGCGGCGGCGGGAAGCTCGGCAGCGAAGTCGGATCGGTCATGTGCCTAACGTATCGACTGCCTACGCTTGGTGCCATGTGCCCCACCCGCGATCTCCCTCCCCCACACGGGGCCACAGTGACTCCCGATGGCGTTGACTTCTCGGTCTTTGCCGGGCATGCGGACAAGGTCGAGGTCTGCCTCTTCGAGGTCGGAGACACGACCGGAGCCAGCGAGCGCCGGATCAACCTGCCGGGTCACACTCACGGGACATGGTTCGGCTTGGTTCCAGGGCTCCGCGCCGGACAGCGGTACGGCTTTCGGGCGGTTGGCCCGTGGCTGCCTTCAGAGGGTCTGAGGTACAACGCCGACAAGCTGCTGCTGGATCCCTGCGCCCGTGCGATCGAGGGCCAGGTGACCTGGCGCCCGGAGGTGTTCGGCCATGTGGTGGACGAGCATCTACAGGGCGACCCTGACCTGCGGGACCGACGCAACAGCGCGGCATACGTGCCCAGGTCGGTGGTCGTGGACAACAGTTTCGACTGGGGCGACGACGTGCGGCCGCAGGTCCCATGGGCTGAGACGGTCATCTACGAGACGCACGTCCGCAACCTCACCAAACGCCATCCCGAGATCCCGGAGTTGGTGCGCGGGACGTATTCCGCGATGGCTCACCCCGCCGCTATCGCTCACCTGCAAGCACTGGGAGTGACGTCGGTGGAGCTGATGCCGGTCCACGCGTTCAGCCACGAGCCTGAGCTCGTCCAACGAGGACTTCTGAACCATTGGGGTTACAACACTCTGGGGTTCTCTGCACCCGAAGCGGCCTATGCCGCCTCCAGCGATCCACAAGGTGGTCTCGACGAGTTCAAGGGCATGGTCAAGCAGCTCCACGCCGCCGGACTCGAGGTCATTCTCGACGTCGTCTACAACCACACCTGCGAGCAGGGTCGTGCGGGAGCGACCCTGTCGTGGCGCGGGCTGGACAACCGTGCCTACTACCGTCTGGACGAGCACGGACGTGACATCGACATGACGGGGTGCGGCAACACCCTCGACCTGCAGCATCCGATGGTCGCACTACTGGTTTTGGACTCCCTGCGCTACTGGGTAGAGCAGTGTCACGTCGATGGCTTCCGGTTCGACCTTGCCGTGGCCCTCGGACGTGGTCGCAACGACGCCTACGACCCGGACCACCCGTTCCTGGTGGCGCTGCGGACAGACCCGGTGCTGTCGCGGGTCAAGCTGATCGCCGAGCCATGGGACCTCGGCATGAATGGGTGGCGCACCGGCCAGTTCCCACCGCCCTTCGCCGAGTGGAACGACCACTTTCGTGACGCCGTGCGGACATTCTGGCTGCCCGACGTCGAGCGCTCAGCTCACCAGGAACCGGGCAACGGCGTACGCGAGCTGGCGACCAGGCTGGCGGGTTCACAGGATCTCTTCGGCACCCACAACCGCGGGCCGATGGCATCGGTCAACTACGTCGCCGCGCACGACGGCTTCACCCTGGCCGACACAACCATCTATGCCTACAGGAGCACCATCGCCAGCGACTCAGGTGAGGACGGCAACCCGGACGGCGATGACGGTCATGGCGACACCCGGTCCTGGACCAGACCGAGAGAAGGCCCTGGGGTCAACACGCCGCAGATGGCGGCACGGCGTCGCTCGATCCGCAACATGCTGGCCACTGAGCTGCTCGCCACAGGCGTCCCGATGATCAACGCCGGAGACGAGTTCGGTCGCTCTCAACAGGGCAACAACAACGCCTACTACCAGGACAACCCCGTGTCGTGGTTCGACTGGGACCTCGAGCCGTGGCAGCGCGAGCTGCTGGCGACGACGCGGTTCCTGACCAAGCTCAGGGCCGCCAACCCTGTTCTGCGACAACGGACCTTCTTCACCGGGCACGTGTCCTACCAACACGGAATGGCCGACTTGCAGTGGTTTGCAGCCGACGGTCGGGTGATGCAGGACGAGACCTGGGACGACCCGCATACCCGGACGCTCACCATGGTGCTGGACGGCTCGAACGTCGCCGGAGACTCGTTCCTGATCATCTTCCATGGCGGCGCGCTCGACGCCGAGGTGACCCTGCCGGCGCGAGGAGCCGGCACGGCATACCGCCTGGTCTGGGACAGCACGTGGGATCAGCCACGTGAGCCATCGCAGACCACGGACGCCGGGTCCGTCACCGTGACCGCCGCGTCGGTTCGGGTCTACAGCCCGGTTCTCTGACAGCCAATGGCGTGAAACCCGTTGTCACGCAATGGGTTTCGCGCCATCGGGTACGGTCAGGCGTTGGCGACCAAGCCCATCTCGGCCGCGCTCGCCATGCCGGCGTGCTTGGGGAGGACCCGAACGGTGTAGCCGAAGACGCCGGTGCGGGTCAGCACGAGGTCGCCCTCGAAGCGATGCCTGCCGGCCTCGTAGGTTTCGGCGAAGTCCAGCGGGGCGGTCTCGATGTCTCGCAGGGTGTCGGACTCCAACGCGCGACCATGCACCAGTTGTACGTGGACCTCGTCCGGCGCAAGATCGCCCAAGGAAACGAACGCACTCACGTGAAGCACGTCTCCGACCTGTGGAGAGTCCGAAACCCCTGACGACTCGACATGATCGACACGAACCGCCGGCCAGCCCGCCCTGACTCTGATCTTGTACTCGGCGAGAGCCCTCGCACCCGCCCAGGTAGATCCATCCAGGGCACGGCCCGCACGAGACGCCGGGCCGTAGAGCACGGTGGTGTACTCACGAACCTGGCGGGATGCCAACACCTTGGGGCCCAGGGTGGACATCGTGTGCCTCATCATCGACAGCCAGCGCTGAGGCAGTCCCTCATCGTCAACGTCGTAGAACCGGGGAGCAACAGACCCCTCGATGAGGTTATAGAGCGCGGCTGCCTCGAGATCGTCGCGACGGTCGGGGTCGTCCACGCCGTCAGCGGTCGGGATGGCCCAGCCGTTCTCGCCGTCGTACCACTCGTCCCACCATCCGTCGAGGATCGAGAGGTTCAACCCACCGTTGAGTGCGGCCTTCATGCCGGACGTGCCGCACGCCTCGAACGGACGCAGCGGGTTGTTCAGCCAGACGTCGCAACCTGGGTAGAGGTACTGCGCCATCGCGATGTCGTAGTTCGGCAGGAAGACGATGCGATGACGCACCTCAGGATCGTCCGCGAACTTCACTAGCTGCTGGATGAGTCTCTTGCCGGAATCGTCGGCCGGGTGGCTCTTGCCAGCGATGACAAGCTGAACCGGACGCTGAGGGTCCAGCAGGATCTTCTTCAGGCGTACGGGGTCGCTCAGGATCAGGGTGAGTCGCTTGTAGGTCGGGACCCGGCGGGCGAAACCGATGGTGAGCACGTCGGGATCCAGGATGTCATCGGTCCAGCCCAGCTCGGCCTGGCTGGCGCCACGCTTGAGCCAGCTGGCGCGCATCCGGCGCCGGGCCTCGACGACGAGCTGCGCGCGCATGCGCCGCTTGGTGGCCCAGATCTCGTCGCCAGGAACCTCGGTGATGACCGCCCACGCGGTCTCCTCGGAGACCGCGGGCGACCCCAGATGCTTGGCTGCGAGCTCGTAGACCCTGCGGTCAACCCACGTGGGAGCGTGAACACCGTTGGTGATACTGGTAATCGGGATCTCGGTGTCGTCGAACCCTGGCCAGAGACCGTCGAACATACGACGGCTGACGACGCCGTGCAGCTTGGAAACCCCGTTCGCCCGCTGGGCCAGCCGGAGCCCCATGACCGCCATATTGAACAAGCCGGCCTCACCGCCGGGGTAGTCCTCGGCACCGAGCGCCAGCATCCTCTCGATGGGGACGCCGGCGACGGCGTTGTCACCGCCGAAGTAGAGCCGAATCTGTTCGACGCTGAACCGGTCGATGCCCGCAGGGACTGGGGTGTGCGTGGTGAATACCGTCCCCGCGCGGACCGCCTCGAGGACCTCGTCGAAGCTCATGTCGTAGTCGCTGCACAGCTCGCGCATCCGTTCAATGCCCAGGAAACCGGCGTGGCCCTCGTTGGTGTGGAAGACGTCCGGAGCCGGTGCGCCGGTCAGCCGCGACCACAGGCGTAGCGCACGGACACCGCCGATGCCCAGCAACATCTCCTGCTGAAGTCGCAGTTCGCCGGTACCGCCATAGAGCCGATCGGTGATGCCGCGGGCCGCGTCGTCGTTTTCGTGAACGTCGGAGTCCAGCAGCAGCAGCGGAACCCGACCAACCTGGGCCTTCCACACGTGGGCCCGGAGCACGCGACCACCGGGGAGGTCGAGGGTGATGATGCAGGGCGTTCCGTCCGCTTCGCGCAGCAGCGCCAGCGGCAGGCCGTCGGGGTCCAGCACCGGGTAGGTCTCCTCCTGCCAGCCGTCGAACTTCAGCGACTGCTGGAAGTAGCCGGTCTTGTAGAACAGACCCACGCCGACCACCGGCAGCCCCAGATCGGAGGCTGACTTCAGGTGGTCACCGGCCAAGATGCCCAGGCCTCCGGAGTACTGCGGCAGCGCCTCGGTGATGCCGTACTCGGGGCTGAAGTAGGCGATAGCCGCCGGCGCGCCGCCCTCAACCTCGGCAGCCCAGCTCTGGTACCAACGGGGCTCACTCAGGTAGACCGCGAGATTCTGGATGGCCACGTGAACCTTGGCCACAAAGGTCTCGTCCGCGGCCAGCGACTGGAGCTCGTCCGCCGATAACGCGGAGAGCATGGCAGTGGGGTCCTTACCAACCCTGGCCCAGCGCTCTGGGTCGATCTCGGAGAACAGGTCCCGCGTGCTGGGGTGCCAGCACCAGCGCAGATTGCTGGCGAGCTCTCCCAACCCACTGATGGACTCGGGCAGCACGGTGCGGACGCTGAAGCGACGGATAGCCTTCACGATCAAGAAGCATAGGCGACATTTCAAAGAGTCCTTGCAACTTCTTGCAAGTTTTGCAGTTTCTTTCATCACCGCGCGGCCAGCGCTCGCAGGCCCGGTGGGGAAGCAGAACTATGCCTCGGATGTCACCATAAGCGGGAACGGGTAGCGTCGTCTGTGTGACAGCGAGCCCCCTGCCCCCTGCTACCCCCACATCTACTGCCCGGCGATCGCGGTCGTCCAAGGCCGGCCGTCAGACTGCGGCCCCCAGCTCCGCTTCCCCGCGCCCTACCGGCCCACCCCCTCTCTCCCAGCACCCCCTGGGCCGTATTCCGGTGTTCGAGGTCGCCCCCTGCATCGAGCATGGGGCGTTCCCCGTCAAGTCGGTGGTCGGCGAGCCGTTTGACGTGACTGCAACGGTCTTTCGCGAGGGACACGACGCGGTCAACGCGACAGTGGTCCTGACCAGTCCAGAAGGTGCCGAACAAGGCGAACAACACGTGCCGATGACGCTGGTCAGTGCGGGACTCGACCACTGGTCGGCCACCATCAGCGCGGACCGGACCGGGCTCTGGTCCTACCGGGTCGAGGGCTGGGCGGACCCCTACGGCACCTGGGTACACGACGCGACCATCAAGGTCGCCGCCGACGTGGACACCGAGCTGATGCTGGTCGAGGGCGGGCTGGTTCTGGAGCGAGCGCTCAATGAGGTTGCCCGCACGCCCCTTCAGGCCACACCGCTCGCCGACGCGATCATCGCGCTGCGGGACACCACCCGCCCGGCACCGGCACGTCTGCGAGCGGCGCTCGCCGACGCGGTCCGCTCAGAGTTGACAGATCGTCCACTGCGTGACCACGTCAGCCCCAGCGCGGAATACGGGTGGCAGGTGGAACGCGAGCGGGCCCTGTACGGCGCGTGGTACGAGATCTTTCCCCGATCCGAAGGTGCGACCCAGGACCCGGTAACGGGGGTGTGGACCTCCGGGACGCTGGTGACCGCGGCCCGGCGCCTCCCTGCCATCGCGGAGATGGGGTTCGACGTCGTCTATCTGACCCCGGTCCACCCCATCGGCATGGTCAACCGCAAGGCTGCGAACAACACGCTGGACGCCGGGCTCCTGGACCCGGGCTCCCCCTATGCGATCGGATCGGCGGAGGGTGGCCACGACTCCATCGCGCCCGAGCTCGGGACCTTCGCCGACTTCGACTCCTTTGTCGCCGAGGCCAACCGGCTCGGTCTCGAGGTAGCCCTTGACCTTGCCCTGCAGTGCGCGCCTGACCACCCGTGGGTCAGTGCCCACCCTGAGTGGTTCACCACGAGGGCCGACGGGACGATCGCCTACGCCGAGAACCCGCCGAAGAAGTACCAGGACATCTACCCGGTCAACTTCGACAACGACCCGGCCGGCATCTACGCCGAGGTGCGACGGGTGGTCCAGGTCTGGCTCGACCATGGTGTGACGATCTTCAGGGTCGACAACCCGCACACCAAGCCGTTGGAGTTCTGGAAGTGGCTGATCGCCGATGTGGCAGCCGTGGCGCCGGGCACCATCTGGTTGGCCGAGGCGTTCACCCGCCCGGCGATGATGCACGCCCTGGGCAAGGTCGGGTTCCAGCAGTCCTATACCTACTACACCTGGCGCATCCAGAAGTGGGAGCTCGAGGAGTACATCACCGAGCTCACCGGTGAGAGCGCAACCTACATGCGTCCATCTTTCTGGCCGACCACGCACGACATACTCCCGCCCTACCTGCAGTACGGCGGCCCGACAGCCTGGAAGCTTCGCGCGGCACTGGCGGCAACGATGGTGCCCACGTACGGGATCTACAGCGGCTACGAGCTCGTGGAGCACGTCGCACGTCCAGGCGTCGAGGAACAGATCGACAACGAGAAGTACCAGCTCAAGGACCGTCACTGGTCCGACTACGAGGTGGGGGGACCCAAGGAGGGACAGTCACTGGCGCCTTATCTCAAGAGGCTCAACGAGATTCGCCGTGCGCATCCCTCGTTGCACTGGCTACGCAACATCCACCTGCACCATGCGGACGACGAGAACGTCATGGCCTTCTCCAAACGCCGCAACGTCGCTGGCCGGGACGACATCATCCTCGTGGTGGCCAACGTCGACCCACATGCGACGCGTGAGACAAACGTGCACCTGGACATGGAGGCGCTGGGCCTGGGCTATGGCGATACCTTCATCGCGCACGACCTGGTCACTGGAGCCCAATGGCAGTGGGGACAAGACAACTTCGTGCGGCTCGGCCCTGACACCGAGCCCGTACACATCGTCCACATCAGGAACTTCTGATGCAGGGACTCGACGAGACCTTGTCGACGTGGATGGTGCGGCAACGCTGGTATGCCGGAAAGGGCCGGGTCCCGGTGCTGCGCCAGATCGGCGGTCTCAGACTCCCGGACCCCGCAGGAGAGGTCGTCATCAACGTCCTCCTGATGCTGGACGAGTCGGGTCAGAGCCCGACCATCTACCAGGTCCCGCTGACCTACCGCGCCGTCCGGCTTAAGGGATCTGACCACGCGCTGGTGGCCACCGTTGAGGACCGCAGCCTGGGCACTCGCTATGTCTATGACGCGCCGCATGACCCCGACTTCGCCGCCGCACTGTTGCGGCTCATGCTGGACGAGGCGACGGCCACCTCTCAAGAGGTGACCTCGACGACGAAATGGGAAGGCGCGGCTGTCGCCCGCGGCCATCGAGCCGAGAACGCCACCCCTGGCCAGTTGGTCGGCTCACACGTCCTGACCGGCGAACAGTCAAACACCTCGATCGTCCTCGATCTGGTCGACACCAGTGGCGCTCCCGCAAACCCGTTGATCTGCAAGGTGTTTCGCGTGTTGCACCATGGCGACAATCCTGACGTCGTGGTCCAGTCGGCACTCGCCGCCGCAGGGTCGACACGTGTGCCACAGCCGGTCGGTCACGTCGTTGGCGAGTGGTCCGATACGGCCGCCTCGGATGGCGTGGCTCGAGGTCACCTGGCGTGCGCCCAGGAGTTCCTCCCCGGGGTCGAAGACGCCTGGCGGGTGGCGCTGGCAGCCGTGGCCTCCGACACGGACTTCAGCGAGCAGGCACGCAGCCTCGGCCAGACGCTTGCCGAGGTTCATTCCACCCTGGCGAAGGCAATGACCACGGTGACCGCAACTGAGGCAGACGTCGAGGCGCTGACCCGGAGCATGCGAGCCCGGCACGCATCAGCTGTGTCCGAGGTGCCTGCCCTGGCTGCCTACGACTCGATGGTCCACGCCTCCATCGCGCTGGTGTCGGCCGCCACGTGGCCTGCGCTGCAACGAATCCACGGTGACTTTCATCTCGGACAGGTGCTCCACGTACCCCACCGCGGGTGGGTCCTGGTCGACTTCGAGGGCGAACCGCTGCGGCCCCTGGCCGAACGCACCCAGCCTGATCTGACCCTCCGCGATGTTGCCGGGATGCTGCGGTCCTTCGACTATGCCGCCGGTTCCTGGGAGCAGACGCACCCGGGGAGGTCGGGCGCCGACTGGGCCGACCGGGCAAGAACTGCCTTCCTGGAGGGTTACGCCAAGGAGTCGGGTCACGACCCGCGCGAGGACGCCGAGTTGCTCAACGCGCTCGAACTGGACAAGGCTTTGTACGAAGTTGTCTACGAGGCCAGGAACCGCCCGACGTGGCTCACCATCCCCACCACTGCCATAGCCAGACTGTCCGAGGCACGAAGGAGCGATCAGCGACTGTGACCAGCGCCCGCGATTCCCACGCACCATCCACGCCGCCATCACCGGCACGATCTGTCATGCCAGTCAGCCGCGGCGAGCTCGAACGGCTGATCGGTGGAACACACCACAACCCACACGGCATCCTGGGACCACACCCCCACGATGGCGGAGTGACTGTGCGCACACTCAAGCCGTTGGCGGACAACGTTGTTGTCGAGACCGCTGATGGCGCTCGCACCCAGCTCCGCCATGAGTACGAGGGCGTCTGGGTCGGAGTGCTGCCGACCGCAGAGGTCCCGGACTACCGGATCCATGTGGCATACGGCGATGGGGTCGTTCACGTTCACGACGACCCCTACAGGTTCCTGCCCACGCTGGGCGACGTCGACCTGCACCTCATCGGTGAGGGCCGCCACGAACAGCTCTGGAGCGTTCTCGGCGCCCACGTGCACAACTACGACGGACCGATGGGACCCGTCCGGGGCACCTCGTTCGCAGTCTGGGCACCGAACGCCCGCGCGATCCGAGTCGTCGGTGACTTCAACCGATGGGATGGCTCGGTCCACCCCATGCGCTCTATGGGTTCCGGTGGTGTGTGGGAGCTCTTCGTCCCGGACGTGACCGAGGGCAACCGCTACAAGTTCGAGATTCTCGGCTCCGACGGTTCGCGACGAACCAAAGCCGACCCGATGGCCCGCGCCACCGAGAAGCCCCCTGCGACCGCGTCCATGGTGACGTCCACGGACTACGAGTGGCAGGACGGCGACTGGATGACCAGCCGTGCGGTGAAGAACCCGCACAACGGGCCAATGAGCGTCTATGAGGTCCATCTGGGGTCATGGCGGCAGGGCGAGAGCTACCGCGACCTGGCCGAGCACCTGGTCAACTACGTCAAGGACCTCGGGTTCACCCACATCGAGCTGATGCCGGTGATGGAACACCCCTACGGCCCGTCTTGGGGCTATCAGGTCACGGGCTACTACGCTCCAACGTCGCGTTTCGGCTCACCCGATGACTTCCGCTACCTCGTGGACACCCTGCACCGCAACGGGATCGGCGTCCTGCTCGACTGGGTTCCGGCCCACTTCCCAAAAGACGCGTTCGCGCTCGCTCGCTTCGACGGCCAGGAGCTGTACGAACACCCCGACTCCCGGCGCGGCAACCATCCCGACTGGGGCACGCTCGTCTTCGACTTCGGGCGTCCGCAGGTACGTAACTTCCTGGTGGCCAATGCCACCTATTGGCTCGAGGAGTTCCACATCGACGGATTGCGGGTTGACGCCGTCGCCTCGATGTTGTACCTCGACTACTCCCGCGAGGACGGCGAGTGGGTTCCCAACATCTACGGCGGTCGCGAGAACCTCGAAGCCGTTCAGCTGCTGCAGGAGACCAACGCGACAGTCTACAAACGCGCTCCCGGCTCCGTAATGATCGCCGAGGAGTCGACCTCGTGGCCGGGCGTCACCCGCCCAACTCACCTGGGCGGCCTGGGGTTTGGGCTCAAGTGGAACATGGGATGGATGCACGACTCGCTCGGTTACATGGCCAACGAGCCGATACACAGGCAGTACCACCACCACCAGGTGACCTTCTCGATGATGTACGCGTGGAGCGAGAACTTCGTGCTGCCGGTCAGCCACGACGAGGTGGTTCATGGCAAGGGATCACTGCTGCGCAAGATGCCCGGCGACAGGTGGCAACAGCTGGCCAACGTGCGGGCATATCTGGCCTACATGTGGTCTCACCCCGGCAAGCAGCTGGTGTTCATGGGTGCAGAGTTCGCCCAGGAGTCGGAATGGGCCGACGGGCGCAGCCTTGACTGGTGGCTCCTTGACCAACCGGCGCACTACGGGGTCCACGCGCTGGTCAAGGATCTCAACAGCATCTACCGCTCACACCCTGCGATGTGGGAGCTGGACCACGCCCCCGAGGGCTTTCAATGGATCGATGCCAACGACTCGGCCGGTAACACGTTCTCCTTCCTCCGTTTCGGATCAGCGGGTCCTGACGGGGTGCGCCCCACGCTGGCGAGCGTCGCCAACTTCAGCGGCGGACCGCACTACAACTACCGCGTTGGCCTCCCCTACGCCGGGCAGTGGAACGAGGTCCTGAACACCGACGCAGAGAGCTACGGCGGGTCAGGGGTTGGCAACCTCGGGTCCGTCCAGGCGGAGGCATTGCCCTGGCATGGTCAGCCGTATTCCGCACTGCTCACGGTGCCACCGCTGGGCGCGGTCTGGCTCGAACCAGCAGGTCCAATAGACCCGCCCATAGCCGCAACGGCTGCCGCCGTCATGAACACGCCCGCAACCGTCGAGGCCGCAACCACCGACGCCGCAACCATCAACGCCGTAACCGTCGAGGCCGCCACACCCGTGACGGGCACCGTGGGGCCGGGCGCGGTGACGACGTGAACGACCCGCGGGCGGGACAGCTTGCGGCGCCATCGGATCTCGTCGATGTCGCTCACCTCGTGACGGCGTACTACGCGAGCACTCCGGACCCCGCGGATCCTGACCAGCGCGTGTCCTTTGGCACGTCCGGGCACCGGGGAAGCAGCCTGCGGAATGCGTTCAACGAGGCGCATATCCTGGCGACTACCCAGGCGATCTGCGACTACCGCAAGGCACAGGGCTATGACGGCCCGCTGTTCCTGGGGCGGGACACGCACGGGCTCTCCGAACCCGCGTGGGTGTCCGCGATCGAGGTGCTCGTGGCCAACGACGTCACCGTTCTCGTCGATGACCGAGATCGCTACACCCCCACGCCGGCGGTTTCACACGCGATTCTCCGGGCCAACCGCGGCACGTCGTTGGACGGTCCCGGGTTGGCCGACGGCATCGTGGTCACCCCGTCTCACAACCCCCCCAGCGACGGCGGGTTCAAGTACAACCCACCCGATGGCGGGCCAGCGGACACGGACGCGACGAGGGTGATCGCAGATGCCGCCAACGCCTACATCGAGTCCGGCCTGCAAGGGGTGCGCCGCATCCCGTTCGCGCGCGCTCGTGCCGCCGCGACGGGATACGACTTCCTCGGTACCTATGTCGACGATCTGCCCAATGTCGTTGACATTGAACGTATCCGGGATGTCGGCGTGCGTATCGGGGCCGATCCCCTGGGCGGAGCCAGCGTCGACTACTGGGCAGAGATCGCCGACCGGCACAAGCTGGACCTCACCGTCGTGAACCCGTTGGTAGACCCCACGTGGCGCTTCATGACACTGGACTGGGACGGCAAGATCAGGATGGACTGCTCGTCGCCGTTCGCGATGGCGCCGCTGATCTCGCGTCGCTCCGAGTACGACATCGCGACGGGCAATGACGCCGACTCAGATCGCCACGGCATCGTGACTCCAGACGCGGGGCTGATGAACCCGAACCACTACCTCGCGGCGGCGATCAAGTACCTCTATGGCGGCGCGCGGCCTGGGTGGCCGAAGGGCTCCGCGATCGGCAAGACCCTGGTCTCGTCGTCCATGATCGACCGGGTAGCCGTCGCCGTGGGGCGAACGCTCAACGAGGTGCCAGTGGGCTTCAAGTGGTTCGTGCCGGGGCTGCTCGACGGCTCGATCGCCTTTGGCGGTGAAGAGTCCGCCGGTGCCTCGTTCCTGCGCTTTGACGGCTCGGTCTGGACCACGGACAAGGACGGGATCATCCTCGCACTGCTGGCATCGGAGATCCTGGCCACGACCGGCAAGTCCCCCAGCCGGCACTATGCCGAGCTCACCGCACAGTATGGCGACCCGGCATACGCACGCATGGATGCTCCGGCGACGCGCGCGCAGAAAGCTCGCCTCGGAGCTCTTGCTCCTTCCGATGTCAAAGCCGACTCCCTTGCAGGAGAAACGATTACGTCGCGTCTGACGACCGCGCCAGGCAACGGCGCTCCCATCGGCGGACTCAAGGTGACGACTGAGAACGCATGGTTCGCAGCACGGCCCTCAGGCACCGAAGACGTCTACAAGATCTACGCCGAGTCTTTCAAAGGTGCCGAGCACCTCGCGCGGGTTCAGTCCGAGGCGCAAGAGCTCGTCTACGCCGCGCTCGGCGCCTGACGCGCGCCGCCGAGCCCACTGGGACAGTCCGCAGCGTCAGGCGGCGAGGTCGTGGTGGTTGGTTGGGTGGGTGGCGTACTGCTGCCGGTGGGGGTCGGTCCAGGTACAGACGCCGTCGCGGGTCATGGTCAGCGTCCAGCCGGCGTTGTGTTTGACCCGGTGGTGGTGTTTGC
>JBBRWQ010000041.1:0-28918 GCA_038249115.1 Actinomycetales bacterium | reverse complement strand
CGCCAACATCTACCGCGACGGACAGACTGGTGGGCGTGGCTATATCGGCCTGGCCGCGATGATCTTCGGCAACTGGCGTCCCGGTGGTTTGCTCGGCGGTGCGGCGTTGTTCGGCTACACCGATGCTGTGCAGCTGCGCGGTGGTGGCAGCACGGTCCACGCAATGCTGCTGCTGCTCGCCGTCCTGGTCATCGCAATCGGGCTGTGGCAGCTGTTGCGCAAGCATCGTGTGATCAAGGGCGTCATTGCGATCTCAGCTGGGGTCGTGGTGGCCGCCTGGTACTTCATGTCCGAGACCGTGCCAGGTGAGTTCACCGGCATGACACCGTATGTCGCCACGCTGCTCGTGCTCGCCTTTGCCTCGCAACGCCTGCGGATGCCGGCCGCCGATGGACTGCCGTATCGAAAGGGCGAGGGGCACTAGTGGCAGGGTCAGTTTCCGTCGACTGGGATCTGTTGCACGCCAAGGCAACCGAGGCGATGCGACGGGCCTACGCGCCCTACAGCAAGTTCCCGGTCGGCGTGGCCGGTCTGGTCGACGACGGGCGCATCGTGTCTGGGTGCAACGTCGAGAATGCCGCCTACGGTGTCGCGCTGTGTGCCGAGTGCGGCATGATCTCCGCTCTGCACCTGACCGGCGGCGGCCGCCTGGTGGCAGTGTCCTGCGTCAATGGCAACGGCGACGCATTGATGCCTTGTGGGCGATGCCGGCAGCTGTTGTGGGAGAACGGCGGGCCCACTTGCGAGCTGATGACCGCACGAGGGGTGCGCCCCATGGCCGAGGTGCTGCCCGATGCCTTCGGCGACCACAGCCTCGACACCTTCCACCCCCCTCAGGACTGAGTTGTCAGGTCGTCGCCCCGTCATGCCTCAACCTGGGTCTGACAACTCGCGATGAGTGGGGCAAGATCGCGGGGTGACCGATTCCTTTGATGCTGTTGATGTCATCGTTGCCAAGCGCAACAAGCAGGAGCTGTCCGATGGGCAGATCGACTGGGTGGTCGACGCATACACGCGCGGGGTGGTGGCTGACGAGCAGATGTCGTCCCTGGCCATGGCCATCCTGCTCAACGGGATGAACCGTCGCGAGATCTCCCGCTGGACCGCGGCGATGATCGCGTCGGGCGACCGGATGGAATTCTCGTCGTTGTCCCGTCCGACATCGGACAAGCACTCGACTGGCGGGGTCGGTGACAAGATCACCCTTCCGCTGGCGCCTCTCGTTGCGGCGTGCGGCGTTGCGGTTCCTCAGCTTTCGGGTCGCGGGCTCGGCCACACTGGGGGGACGCTGGACAAGCTCGAGTCGATCCCAGGCTGGCGTGCGGCCCTGTCCACGAGCGAGATGCTGAGTCAGCTTGAGGACGTCGGTGCAGTGATCTGTGCTGCCGGCGACCGGCTCGCGCCTGCCGACAAGAAGCTCTACGCCCTGCGCGACGTCACCGGCACCGTCGAGGCCATCCCGCTGATCGCGAGCTCGATCATGAGCAAGAAGATCGCCGAGGGCACCGGCTCGTTGGTGCTCGACGTCAAGGTGGGGTCGGGCGCGTTCATGAAAGACGTCGACACCGCTCGTGAGCTGGCGCGCACGATGGTCGGGCTCGGCACGGACGCGGGGGTGAACACTGTGGCGCTGCTGACCAACATGCAGACTCCTCTGGGGCTGACAGCGGGCAACGCCCTTGAGGTGCGCGAGTCGGTCGAGGTGCTGGCCGGCGGTGGCCCGCCGGACGTCGTGGAGCTGACCCTGGTGCTGGCGCGCGAGATGCTCGCGGCGGCCGGTCGTGGTGACGTCGACCCAGCAGACGCGCTCATGGACGGACGAGCCATGGACGTATGGCGCCGGATGATCATCGCCCAGGGTGGCGACCCGTCCGCCACACTGCCGGTCGCGAGGGAGACCCACCAGATTCTGGCCCCGGGCTCCGGCGTGCTGACCAAGCTCGACGCACTGCAGGTCGGTATCGCAGCATGGAGGCTGGGCGCAGGGCGGGCACGCAAGGATGACAAGGTCCAGGCTGGAGCGGGCATCGAGATGCACGCCAAGCCTGGCGCGGTGCTTCGAGCGGGAGACCCGCTTATGACGCTGCACACCGACACCCCAGACCGGTTCGCCCGGGCCATCGAAGCACTGGATGGTGCGTATTTCATTGCGCCAGAAGACTCTCGTCCCGATCAGGGGGCCCCTCCCGCTTGCGGGGGAATGACGCTGGTGATCGACCGGATCAGCTGACCGTTGCATCCGAGCGACCTTTGCGTCCGGCTGACCGGTTCAGCTGGGCGGTCCCGTTCCCGAATGCCTGTGCTGGTCCTGCGGCTAGGGTGAACTCGTGCCTCGACTCATCAGTGAACCCACCCGTATCCCTGTTCCCGGCGGCAAGATCATCAGCGAGCACGTTGGCCGGGTCAACACCGGCAGCGAAGCCGTTTCGGTGGCGCACATGATCGCCCCCGCCGACTGGCACGAGCCTTTCCAGACACCGGAGTTCGACGAGATAACACTGGTCCTCAAGGGGTCGGTGATCGTCGACCACGACGGCGGACCTATCACCGCCCACGCAGGTCAGTCGATACTCACCGGCGCCGGCGAGCGTGTCCGATACTCGACCGGGCCTGAGGGCGCCGAGTACGTCGCCGTCTGTCTCCCGGCTTTCGGCCCCGACACCGTCAACCGGGAGGACTAAGTGCTCACCGACGACATCCTGCTTCGCGCCCCGAAGTCGCTGCTCCACGATCACCTCGACGGCGGCCTTCGCCCCCAGACGATCATCGAGCTTGCCGAAACCATTGGCTACCAAGGGCTTCCGGAGCAGGAGGCCGATGCGCTGGGTGTCTGGTTCCGAGCGAGCGCCGACTCGGGATCGCTCGAGCGTTACCTCGAGACCTTCAGCCAGACGCTGGCCGTCATGCAGACGGTCGACGGACTGCACCGGGTCGCCAGCGAGTGCGTACAGGATCTCGCGGCAGACGGGGTGGTCTATGCCGAGGTGCGTTACGCCCCGGAGCAGCACCTGGTCGACGGGCTGTCGCTCGAGGATGTGGTTGAAGCGGTGAACGCCGGCTTCCGAGACGGCGAAAGCAAGGCAATGGAGTCGGGTCGACGGATCCGGGTGACGGCGTTGTTGACGGCGATGCGCCACGCTGCCAAGGGGACAGAGATTGCCCGACTCGTCGTCCGCTATCGCAACGACGGAGTCGTGGGCTTCGACATCGCAGGTGCCGAGGCCGGGTTCCCGCCCACCCGGCACCTCGATGCGTTCGAGTACCTCCGCCGAGAGAACGCACACTTCACCATCCACGCCGGAGAGGCTTTCGGCCTCCCGAGCATCTGGGAGGCGATCCAGTGGTGTGGAGCCGACCGGCTCGGTCACGGTGTTCGCATCGTCGACGATGTTCGTGTTGCAGGCAGGCCGTATTCCGACAATGTCACCTATGCCGCCACAGCGGCCCCGTCCGAGGTGGTCCTCGGCGGCCTGGCGTCATACGTGCGTGACCGGCGGATACCGCTGGAGATGTGCCCAAGCAGCAACCTGCAGACGGGCGCGGCCGAATCCATTGCGCTGCACCCGATCTCGCTGTTGAAGCGGCTCAAGTTCCGCGTCACCGTCAATACCGACAACCGGCTGATGAGCGGCACCTCGATGACGCGAGAGATGTCCCTGCTCGTCAGCGACGCCGGATGGACGTTGGAGGACCTGCGCTGGGTGACGATCAACGCGATGAAGTCTGCCTTCATCCCGTTCGACGAACGGCTGGCGATCATCGACGAAGTGGTGAAGCCGGGTTACGCGGCCCTGGTCCAGGCCTGAGCGCTGTCTTGACCACCGTGGGCGAAAGCCACGATGCTGGTCGTCCCAATGCAGCAGCGGAGAGGAACGGAGCCTGCCATGGACGATCGGCACAGGGCGCTGGCCCGGGCGAATGAGCTGGCCGCCGGCTTTCTCGACACGCTGGACGATCGGCCGGTCTGGCCGCGAGCGACCTACGAGGAGATGCTGGCGGCGTTCGGTGGAGAGCTTCCGGCTGGCGCCTCCGACCCTGTAGACGTGATCGACGACCTGGCCCGCAGGGCCGACCCGGGTATCGGGGGCACCGCTGGAGGAAGGTTCTTCGGCTTCGTGATCGGAGGGGAGCTGCCCGCGGCTCTGGGCGCCGACGTGCTGACCAGCGTGTGGGACCAGAACGCAGGGCTCAACTCCCTGGCCCCTGCGGCGGCGGCGGCCGAGGTCGTCGCCGGGCAGTGGATCGTCGATGCCATCGGCCTGCCGCGGGAAACGGCGGTCGGACTCGTCACGGGCGCGATGATGGCCAACTACACGTGTCTCTCGGCCGCTCGCAACGCGGTGCTGGCTCGTCAGGGCTGGGATGTCAATCGGCGGGGACTCTTCGAGGCGCCTCGGGTCCGGGTGGCGGTGGGCAGGGATCGGCACGACACCATCGACCGGGCTGTTCGCTACCTCGGGCTCGGCCAGGACACCGTTCTCGAAGTGGCCACCGACAGCCAGGGGCGGCTCGGGTCCGCAGCGCTCGCGGCCGTTCTCGAAGCCGTTGACGGACCGACGATCGTCTGTCTCCAGGCGGGCGAGGTGCACACCGGTGCCTTTGACCCGTTCGTTGAGGCGATCGAGATAGCCCGGAGGCATGGCGCGTGGGTCCACGTGGACGGCGCATTTGGCCTCTGGGCAGCTGCCAGCCCCCACCTGCGCCATCTGACCGACGGCATGGCCGCTGCCGACTCCTGGGCTACCGACGCGCACAAGACACTCAATGTGCCCTACGACTGCGGGGTCGCGCTGGTGCGGGATCCCGCGGCGCTCGCGGGCGCGTTCGGCGTCGAGGCGGACTACCTGATCCGTGGGGCAGGTGACCCGTTGGAGCGAGTCCCTGAGTTTTCCCGGCGGGCCCGTGGCTTCCCCGTCTGGGCTGCTCTGCGGAGCCTGGGTCGCGAAGGACTGGCCGCCCTTGTCGACCAGCTGTGCGAGCGGGCGACCCAGATGACCACCGGTCTACGGACGATTCCCGGCGTGGAGGTGGTCAACGACGTGGTCTTCACGCAGATCTTGACGTCATTCGGTGACGATGCCCGCACCGTCGAGGTGGGACGCCGGCTGCTGGCCGGGGGAGAGGCGGTCTTGACTCCGGCCACCTGGCGTGGTCGTGAAGTCCAGCGCTGCTCGGTCTCGAACTGGGCCACCACGACGTCCGACGTGGACCGCACTGTCGAGGCGGTCCGACGGGTGGTCGCCGATCTCTGACGGATGGGGTGTCGACTGCTGATGTCAGTGGGTCCCGACGAGCGACTCCACCGCAGCCATGGCCTTGACAGCGGACACTGGCCTGGCTCCGAGACGGACATGCCTGGCCACGATCGCGGGCTCGTGCCGGCACAGACTCAGGCCGCGACGCCAGAGGACCCACGGCGACTTGCGGTGCTGGGCCAGATCCCGGATCAAGCGACGGAAAAAGGTGAGCCAGCGACCGGAGTGAACGCAGTAGGCGGCGGCCAGGACACCGGCCGCTGCCAGGTCGGCGATGATCTCTGCGGCGAAGATGCCCTCGGCCAGGATCAGCTGACCGGGCTCGGCGCTGACAGTGGCGTGCCCGACGGTTCGCGATGAGCTGATGTCGTAGGTCGGCAGGTCCACGACCCCGTTCTGGCACAGCGTAACCAGCGCCTGAATCGCGGCGTCGGCGTGCCAGGATCTCGGGTCGTCCCAGTCGGTAAGGCCCATCGGCAGCATCGGCAGCACCGGCAGCGACGGGTCGTCCCCGTCGCGATAGAAGTCGTCCAGCCGGACGATCGGCCACCCGTGGCGGTCCTGCAGGTTGCGTGCCAGTCGGGTCTTTCCGGCGCCGCTGGGTCCCGCAACGATCACGACGCGTCGTTGCCCGTCAGATGGCAACGCCGCGTCAACGGCGGGTCGACGGTCTTCACGGCGTGTGAGTCTCATGGGCGGTTGCCGAGGTGTCGAGATGCTAGTGACCCTTGGGGTGCCAGACGGTTTTGGTCTCCAGGTAGGCCTTGATCCGGGTCAGGTCCGGGGTGTGGGACCAGTCCGGTTCGACGGCCTGCGTGCCCGTGCCCGCAGGGCGCAGGACGCGTTTGAGGTTCTCGGCGGCGGCCCGTTCGAGATCCGCCCAGACCACGTTGTCGGCGTCGGCGGCACCGGTCAGGTCAATCGCGTTGACGTCCTGGTGGGACGCGAGCCACGGTGCGACCTCGGCTGTGCGCCCGGTGATCAGGTTGATGACTCCGGCGGGCACGTCGGAGGTGGCCAGGACCTCCGAAAGGGTCACTGCAGGCAGCGGACGGAGCTCGCTGGTGAGCACCACTGCGGTGTTGCCGCTGACCACGATGGGCGCCAGCACCGAGATCAGGCCGAGCAGCGAAGAGGCTTGCGGGGCAAGGGCGGCCACCACTCCGGTGGGTTCGGGCGCAGAGATGTTGAAGTAGGGACCGGCGACGGGGTTGACCCCGCCCAGGACCTGTGCGAGCTTGTCCGACCATCCGGCATACCAGACCCAGCGGTCGATGGCCGCCGAGACGACCTTGTCCGCACGTGCGGGTGTGAGCCCTTCTGTCGCGGCGACCTCTGCGGCGAACTGTCCGCGCCGGCCCTCCATCAGCTCGGCCACGCGGTAGAGCACCTGACCACGGTTGTATGCCGTTGCCGGCGCCCACTTCCCGAAGGCACCTCGGGCCGCGACGACGGCGTTGCGGGCGTCCTTGCGCGAACCCATCGCCGCGTTGGCCAGGAACCTGCCACGACTATCGGTCACCTCGTAGGTGCGGCCGGACTCGCTGCGCGGAAATGCGCCACCTATATACAGCTTGTAGGTCTTGCGCACCTCGATCCGCTGGTCGGGGGCTGCGACGGCCTTTCGAGTCGCGGTGGGGCTCATTGGTTCGCTCCTGTCGTGACGTAGCCCGCAAGGCCGTGTCGGCCGCCCTCACGGCCGTAGCCGGACTCTTTGTAGCCACCGAATGGCGAGGTCGGGTCGAAACGGTTGAACGTGTTGGCCCAGATCACGCCGGCGCGTAGCTGGTCAGCCATCCACAGGATGCGGGAGCCCTTCTCGGTCCAGATGCCCGCTGACAGCCCGTATGGCGTGTTGTTCGCCTTGGCGACCGCCTCTTGGGGGGTGCGGAACGTCAGCACCGACAGTACGGGCCCGAATATCTCCTCCTGAGCGATCCGGTGAGCCTGGGACACCCCGGTGAAAATCGTTGGTGCGAACCAGAACCCGCGCTCAGGCAGCACGCAGGGAGCGCTCCATCGGATCGCGCCCTCAGCCTCACCGACGGCAGCCAGCTCGCGGATAGTGTCCAGCTGCGACGCCGAGTTGATGGCGCCGATGTCGGTGTTCTTGTCCAGCGGGTCACCCAGACGAAGGGTCTGCAACCGGCGCTTGAGCCGCGCGATCACCTCGTCGGCGACGTTCTCCTGGACGAGCAGGCGGGACCCGGCGCAGCAGACGTGCCCCTGGTTGAAGAAGATCCCGTTCACGATCCCCTCGACCGCCTGCTCGATGGCGGCGTCATCGAAGACGATGTTGGCCGCCTTACCGCCAAGCTCGAGCGTGGCGCGTGTGCGGGTCCCGGCGATCGCGCGGGCAATGCCCTTGCCCACCTCGGTCGACCCGGTGAAAGCGATCTTGTCGATCCCGGGGTGGCCGATGATGTGGGTCCCGGTCCGGCCGGTACCGGTGATGATGTTGACGACCCCCGGCGGCAGGTCGGCCTGCTGACAGACCTCTGCGAACAGCAGCGCCGTCAGCGGTGTGGTCTTGGACGGTTTCAGGACCACCGTGTTGCCCGCGGCCAGGGCGGGTGCGATCTTCCACGACAGCATCAGCAGGGGGAAGTTCCACGGAATGATCTGACCCACCACGCCGATCGCCCGAGGGTTCGCCCCGAGGCCGGCGTGCTCCAGCTTGTCAGCCCAGCCCGCATGGTAGAAGAAGTGCGCCGCGGCCAGAGGGATGTCGACGTCGCGCGACTCCTTGATCGGCTTGCCGTTGTCCAGCGTCTCCAGCACCGCAAACTCCCGCGCGCGCTCCTGAAGGATGCGCGCGATACGGAAGAGGTACTTGCCGCGCTCAGCGCCGGACAGCCGGCCCCATGGCCCCTCGAAGGCTTTTCGCGCGGCCCGCACCGCGATGTCGACGTCGGCCGCACCCGCCTCGGAGATCTCGGCCAGGACCTCCTCGGTGGAGGGGTCGATGGTCTTGAACGTCGATCCGTCGGTGGGCTCGACGAACTCGCCGCCGACGAACAGCCCGTATGAAGGGCGAATGTTGACGATGGCGCGCGACTCGGGCGCCGGTGCATACTCGAACGTGGCCATGATGTCTCTGCTCCCAGCTCAGTCGATGCTCACGTAGTCGGCGCCGGAGTAGTGCCCCGTGGCCAGCTTCTGCCGTTGCAGGAGAAGGTCGTTGAGCAGCCCTGAGGCTCCGAAACGGAACCATGCCGGGTCGATCCATTCGTCGCCGGCGATCTCGTTGACCAACACCAGGTACTTCATCGCGTCCTTGGTCGTCCTGATGCCACCAGCGGCTTTCACCCCTATCTGGGTGCCGGTCAGGTCACGCCAGTCGCGGACGGCCTCGAGCATGATCATCACCACAGGCGCCGTCGACGCTGGTGATACTTTGCCCGTCGAGGTCTTGATGAACTGCGCGCCCGCCAGCATCGCCAGCCACGACGCGCGACGGACGTTGTCATAGGTCACCAGCTCGCCAGTCTCCAGGATCACCTTCAGGTGCGCCGGAACGCCTTTCGGGGCGTCGTCGGTGCAAGCCGCCTTGATCGCCGCGATCTCGTTGAACACCTGCAGGTATCTGCCGGACAGGAACGCGCCGCGGTCGATGACCATGTCGATCTCGTGGGCGCCCGCCCTGATCGCGTCACGGGTGTCGGTCAGCTTGACCGTCATGCTGGCCCGGCCCGATGGGAAGGCCGCAGTGACTGCGGCGACGTGAACGTCGCTGCCCCCCAGAGCATCCACCGCCAAGGCGACCATGTCGTTGTACACGCAGACGGCCGCGACATGAGGCGTGGTCGGGTCGCTGGGGTCCGGGGCCATCGCCTTGGCACACAGCGACCGCACCTTGCCCTCGGTGTCGGCACCCTCCAGCGTCGTCAGGTCGATCATGCTGATCGCCGTGTCGATAGCCCACGCCTTGGACGTGGTCTTGATCGAGCGGGTGCCCAACGATGCCGCGCGGGCGTCCGCACCGACGTGGTCGACACCCGGCAAACCGTGCAGCCACGACGTGAGCGAGGCGTTCGTCAGCGCTGTGACTCCGAGTATTTCGCGGGCGCGTGCAGTGGCTGCGGGTGAACTCACCACGGGAGTCTATCGGCCTATGCTCAGTAGCCGGATGGTGACGGCCAGATTGGCCGGTCACGGTGAGACCCATGAGAACGCAACGAGATTGCCCAGAACGCTAAGGACTCTGATGAGCAGCAAGACCTTGAAGACGCGGCACCTGTTTCGCCAGTGGTCCCCGTTGGCGCTGGCTGTCGTGTGCGGCGTCACAGCGCTGGGGCTTCTCGTGTCCGTGGCGTGGCACTGGGCAGACAACCCGCAGCCGTTGTTCGTCGCCTGGGTGCTCCTTGTCATGGCTGTGGTGTGGTCGCTGTTCGGCCGGCCGGCGGTCATCCTCGATGACGATGGCGTGACCCTGCGGAACGTCCTCAGGGACGTCCATATCCCCTGGGCTCGGGTTACCGATGTGGGATCCCGTTGGAGCCTGAAGGTTTTCGTGGACGAGCGCGGCTACACCGCGTGGGCTATCTCCTCGCAGGCCGGGCGTCCCAAGGTTGCCGCAGGCGGGATGTTCTCGATGCGGTCCAGGGGGCCCGACAAGCTCGCCACCTCGCAGGTTGCGTCGTCAACGCCCGCTCCGAAGGTCACGGCTTCGATGGTCGCCCGATCGATCGAACAGGCCAAAGAGGAGTATGCGGAGGCGGTCACCACAGGGGCAGCTGTGGCTGCACCGGATGGCCTGGTTCAGGTCACGTGGGTGTCGATGAATTTGGTGATCCTGATCCTGCCCGCCGTCGCGGTTGTGGCCCTGTCGCTGGCCTGATCTGAACGCGCGGGCCCACAGGATCGCCTTGGCTGCGTCAGTGCGGAAGGCGTCGAGGTCTGGGCCGCGTCAGATCACAGTGCGGTCAACGTGCGCATCGATGCGGCCACCCGCTCCAGGCGACCAGCTGCCTCGGACTTGGCAGCGGCCAGACCAGATGAGGCCTCGACTGCGACGATGACCTCGAGATAGACCTTGAGCTTGGGCTCCGTCCCGCTCGGACGCACGATGACCCGGCTGTCGTCCTTGAGGTAGTAGCGGAGCCCGTCCGTGGGAGGCAGCTGCTCGGAACCCTCGGCCAGGTCGTCGATGCGGGCGACGTGGATACCGCCGACCTCGGTCGGTGGCTCATTGCGGAGCCGGGACATCAGGGTGCCGATGAGGCTGAGATCGTCGACGCGAACCGCGAAGGAGTCGGTGGCGTGGACCCCGTGCGCCATCGCCAGATCATCGAGGACATCGAGCAGCGATCGGCCCTCTGCCCTCAGACCCGCTGCCATCTCTGCCAACATCAGCGCCGCGCTGACCCCGTCCTTGTCGCGCACCCGGGCTGGGTCGACGCAGTACCCGAGGGCTTCCTCGTAGCCATAGCGAAGGCCGGCAACCCGCGATATCCACTTGAAACCGGTCAGGGTCTCCTCGTGTCGGATCCCAGCGCCCGCAGCCATCGCCGCGAGCAGCCGGGAAGACACGATCGAGTTGGCGAAGACGTCATCGGCCCCGACCCCACGCCCCAGGATGTGGGCCCCGAGCAGTGACCCGACCTCGTCGCCCCGCAGCATCCGCCAACCGGACGGGTCGGCCGCTGTAGACGTGACCGTGGCTGCGGCCGGATCGGGGACGGCCGCTGCGCAACGGTCGGCATCAGGATCGTTGGCCAGGACGAGGTCGGCGCGCTCCAGGGCTGCCAGCGCCAGAGCCGCATCGATCGCCCCCGGCTCCTCGGGGTTCGGGAAGACCACCGTGGGGAACTCGGGGTCCGGCTCGGACTGGCTTGGCACGACGACGGGGGCGCTGAAACCCGCGCGCGCGAATGCAGCGACCAGAACGGCGCTGCCCACACCGTGCAGTGCGGTGTGGACCACGTTCAGCTCGCGGGGTCCAACCGGGGCGACGACTGCGACCGCGGCATCGAGGTAGGCCTCGAGGACGTCATCGTTCAGCGTGCTCCATCCCGAACGGGCTCGAGGCACGTCGGCCACCCGCTCGACCTCCGCGATGTGCGCGGCGATGTCGGCGTCCGACGGCGGCACGATCTGGCTGCCATCGCCGAGATAGACCTTGTAACCGTTGTCCTGGGCGGGGTTGTGGCTCGCTGTCACCATGACGCCGGCATCCGCGCCCAGGTGACGGATTGCGAAGGCCAGCACCGGAGTTGGCAACGGCCGGGGAAGTACCATCGCGCGGCCACCCGCGGCAACGACCACGGCTGCCGTGTCTGTGGCGAAGACGTCCGAGTTGTGCCTTGCGTCCAGGCCGATGACCACCAGCGGTTGTGGAGTGGTCTCCTTCAGGTATGCCGTGAGCCCGGCTGCCGCGCGGATCACCACGGACCGGTTCATCCGGTTGGGGCCGGCGCCCAGGGCGCCCCGAAGCCCGGCGGTGCCGAACTCGAGCATGCCGGCGAACCGGTCGGCAAGATCTGCTCCGGCCTCGGCGTCACCCGACCGTGCCGCGTCGATCACCGCGTCGAGCTCGGCGCGAGTGATCTCGTCGGGATCGTCGTGCTGCCAGGAGGTGGCGCGTTCGAGAAGGTCGGGCGGGACGACATACGTCGCGGGCGTGGCTTGCGTCCTCGGGTCTGTGGCGGAGCCGGTCATCGCTGGAGCTCGATCTTCGTGACGATGGCGGACAAAAGCCTGCCGCAACGCTCGGCAGCGTAATGGCCGGCCTCCATCACCTCGTCGTGGGAGAGAGGCTGGCCGCCGATGCCTGCGGCGAGGTTCGTGACCAGGGAGATCGCGAGGACTTCCATGCCGCTCTGGCGTGCAGCGATCGCCTCAAGAGCCGTCGACATCCCCACCAGGTCGCCGCCCAGGATCTTGGCCATCTGAACCTCAGCGGGGGTCTCGTAATGCGGTCCGCGGAACTGCACATAGACGCCCTCGTCGAGATCGGGGTCGACCCCTCGGGCCAGCTCGCGGAGCCGAGGGGAGTACAGATCGGTGAGGTCGACGAAGTTGGCTCCCTCGATGGGAGAAGCCGCCGTGAGGTTGATGTGATCCCGGATCAAGACGGGGGTACCGGGCGCCCATGCCGGGTTGATCCCGCCGCAGCCGTTGGTCAGGACGACTGTTCTGCACCCAGCCGCAGCCGCGGTACGAACGGCATGCACGACGGAGCGGACGCCGCGACCCTCATAGAAGTGGGTTCGGGTGCCGAAGACCAGTGCCCGTCGGTCGGTGTCCCCGATCGCGACCGATCGGATGACCCCCGAGTGCCCGGCAACGGTCGCTTTGGCGAAGCCCGGCACGTCCACATTGTCAATGGTGGCAACCGTTCTGCCGATCAGGTCACCGGTCTGCCCCCAGCCGGAGCCGAGCACCAGGGCCAGGTCATGGTGTGAGGACCCGGAGCGATCGGCGATCACCCTGGCGGCGGCCGCGGCCACCTCTAGCGGGTCGACGGAGGGGTCGCGCAGATCCATGAGTTCGGTCCTCGAGTCAGTCACGCGGGCAGCCTAGCCGGGTGTCATCCCGGGCTGCTCACCTCTCGAAACCCAGTTCCGCGGATAGGGCGCTGGCCGCGCGCAGGAGAGCCTGTTCCGGTGGGTCGCCGTTCGGCGCGGGTCGGTCGCCCGGTCGCGCGGTGAGCTCCATCGCGGCTAGCACGATGCCCCGGAAGTCACGGACGGGCGCGGCGTAGCGGGCAGGCTCACCGGTGGTCCCGGGATCGTGCACGTATCCATCTCCTCGCGCCTGAGTGGTGCCTGCGAGCAGGTTGTCGTAGGCGAGCCGGTAGTCGTCGTCGGAGGTGCCCGCTGGGATCAGGTCGCCAAGCGCCCCGGCGGACCAGTCCAGCGCGAGAACTGGTCCGCACGGGGTTTCGATGGGGGTGTCGGATCGAAAGGCAACGTTCGGTGGCACCGAGATGAGCGTCAGCACCTGCCCTGCGATGAGCACGCAAAGCCGGATATCCGCGCGCTGCTCGTCGGCCAGACGGCAGAGGTGCGCAGAAGCGGCGCGGAGCAAGCGCGTCTCAACACCGCGGGCCGCCAGCGTGTACAAGCCCCATCCCAGCTGGTAGGCGCGTGTTCGCGGGTCGCGTTCGACGAGCCCTTCGGCTTCGAGCGCACGCAGGGCGCGCGAGACCTGACTCTTCTCCCGGCCCAGTCGCTCGGCGATGCGCACGACGCCGAGACCGCCGCGGCTAAGGCACTCCTCACTGGCCAGCTCCCTGAGCACCTCCATGTCCCGGTGCAGCCCTGCTGAGTGCGGCGGGTGCGGCCGTTGAAGCAAGGCTGCACCGTCGGAAGAGACCGTTGCATCGTCGGGGGTCGTCGGATGGAGGGGGGGTGAGATCACTAGTTCATGCTAGGTTGTTGCAACCAATGCATCAAACATGGCGCAGAAAGCCATGTTGCACCGCGATCGTGCTCCCTTAGCCGGGACCGCTGGCCCCTGCCGCGCTACTGCGGAGCCTGGTGAGCTACACGGTTTGGACTCATCTGGGCGTACACCAGTACCCCACTGACGCGAGGGAGGAGACCACTGAGCCTGGGCGAATATCTCGTGGAGAACTGGGTCGACGTCCTGAATGACGCGATCATGCATGTCGACCTCACTGCTGCTGCCATGGCCATCGCGGTGGTCATCGGCGTCGGCCTGGGCATGCTGACCTACCGGCGTCCACTCCCGTCCAGCCTGGCAACAGTGACTACCTCGGCGTTTCTGACGATTCCGTCGATAGCCCTGCTGGGGATCCTGATCGGTCCCCTCGGTCTAGGCACGGCCAACGTCTTGTTCGCCCTTGTTCTTTATGCATTGCTCCCGATCACGCGGAACACGATCGTCGGGCTGGCTGGCGTCGAAAGCGCGATCGTGGATGCGGGCCGGGGGATGGGCATGAGCCGTACCCGGCTGTTGTGGCGGGTGCGCGTCCCGCTCGCCTGGCCAGTCATCCTGTCCGGCATCCGCGTCTCGACCCAGATGATCATCGGCATCGCCGCGATCGGCGCCTACGTCTCCGGCCCCGGACTGGGCAATCAGATCTTCCATGGGCTGGCGCGGTTCGGCGCCGTCAACTCGATGAACCAGGTGCTGATCGGGACCGGGGCGATCGTGATCATCGCGCTCCTGTTCGACCTTGCCTACATAGCCATCGACCGACTGACGACCTCTAGGGGTATCCGTGCCTGACACCGCACCCGACTCGATGACTTCGCAACCGCCGGTCGTTGTGCCCGAACCAACGTCTGCTGTTCCCGCCCGGGTCGGCGGCGCCACCATCCAGCTTCTTGATGTCACGAAGACCTACCCCGGGCAGGACGCGCCGGCCGTGGACCACATCGACCTGGAGATAGCAGCCGGTGAGTTCGTGGTGCTCGTTGGTCCATCCGGCTGCGGCAAGACGACCACCATGAAGATGATCAACCGGCTGATCGAGCCGACGTCCGGGAAGATCCTGATCGGCGGCACCGACATCCTCAAGCTCGACGCCGATGAGCACCGTCGCAATGTCGGGTATGTGATCCAGCAGATCGGCCTGTTCCCGCACATGCGCATCGCTGAGAACATCGGTCTGGTGCCACGCATGCTGGGCTGGGGCAAGCGCAGGACGGCGGAGCGGGTCGAGGAGCTTCTCGAGGTCGTCGGGCTGCCGCCCGGCGAGTACGCACGGCGTTATCCCCGCGAGCTCTCCGGCGGCGAGCAGCAGCGGGTCGGCGTCGCCCGTGCCCTGGCTGCAGACCCGCCGGTGATGCTGATGGACGAGCCGTTCGGGGCAACCGACCCGATCACCCGCGTTCGCCTGCAGAACGAGTTCCTGAGACTTCAGCGCGAGATGCGCAAGACGATCGTGTTCGTCACCCATGACTTCGACGAAGCGCTGAAGATGGGCGATCGGATCGTCGTGCTCGGACCGAGGTCTGTCATCGCCCAGTACGACACCCCTGAGACGATCCTGGCCGCTCCTGCCAACGACTATGTGGGCAGCTTCATCGGGTCGGGCGGGCAGCTCAAGCGGCTCGCCCTGATGCAGTTGGCGGACGCCAAGCTACGCCCCGCTCCCGGGCGCACGGACCTCCCGGTGGTCACCGTTGACGCCACCCTGCATGACGCCCTCGACGTGATGCTGGAGAACGGCCAGGACAGGGTGCTGGTCGCCGAGGGCGAGTCCGGTGCCGGCAAGGTCGTGGGCTCGATCCGGATCGACGACCTGATGGCCGTCATCTCCGACGAGTCACCTGTCGATCCTCCGGCTCAACCCCAGCCGTCCGTGGGCTCCTGATGGCAACCGAACTGGCCGCCTCTGAGGACCAAGACGTCGGGATCCATCCGCCCACGACCGCCGGCAGCGGTCGCTGGCGGTCGCTGGCGGGCATGTCGCTACGTACGGTCCTGCTCGGCGTCGTTCTGCTCGTTCTCTATCTGTGGGTGCAGTCACAGACCCTCGACTCCATCGAGACGCGCGCGCTTGACCCCCACAGGCTCAGAGTGGACGTGGTGCAGCACGTGAAGCTGTCCCTCGTGGCCACGGCGTTCACGATCGCCATCGCTGTGCCGCTGGGAGTCCTGCTGACCCGGCCGTTCGCCCGGTGGATCAAGCCGATCGGCCTTGGGCTGGGCAACTTTGGCCAGGCCATCCCGTCGATTGGACTGATCGTGCTGATGGCGCTCTGGATCGGCATCGGCTTCTGGACGGCAGTGATCGGGCTCGTCGCCTATGCGACCCTTCCGATCCTGCGAAACACGATCGTCGGTCTGGATGGCGTCGACCCTGCTCTGAAGGAGGCCGCACGGGGCATGGGAATGTCCCGCCTTGCCGTTCTGGGGCGGGTCGAGCTGCCGTTGGCGGTTCCGGTGATCCTGGCAGGTGTCCGCACCGCACTGGTGCTCACCGTGGCGACCGCAACCCTTGCCACGTTCATCGACGCCGGTGGCCTCGGTGGTGGGCTGGTGGCCGGCATCAAGCTGAACCGTCCCAGTCTCAGCCTGACCTTCGGAGTTCTTGCTGCGGTCCTCGCGCTGTTCGCGGACTGGGTCGGTGGCGTCGCCGAAGAGGTACTGCGACCCCGGGGCATCTGACCGCACAGCTCGCGCCCGGCCGATTCAGGCCGTACCGCGTTGCAGTCGTCCTGAATGGATCCCGAAGGACCAACGGAAGAGAGAAGATAATGCGCACAAATCTGCAGCGACTCGCCCCACTGACAGCAGTTCTTGGGGTGGTCGCCGTCGCCGTGACCGGCTGTAGCGTCAACAATCCCAGCACGGCCGGGGACGTGAAGAGCGGGTCGATCCAGAAGGTGGACTCGCTCAAGGGCGCTACGCTCAAGGTCGGGTCGAAGGACTTTGATGAGCAGCTCGTTCTCGGTCAGGTGGCCTTGGTGACGCTGGAGGCTGCGGGTGCCAAGCCGACGGACAAGACGAACATCCAGGGATCGAACAACACCCGGCTGGCACTGACCGGCGGGGCGATCGACCTGTACTGGGAGTACACCGGCACGGCCTGGATCAGCTACCTGAAGAACACCAAGCCGATCCCCGATTCGCAGAAGCAGTTCGAGGCAGTTGCCGCGGCCGATGCCGCGAACGACGTCACGTGGTGGAACCGGGCCCCGGCGAACAACACCTACGCGCTGGCCCAGACACAGGCGACGCTGGCCAAGTACGGCGTCAAGACCCTCTCGGACTACGCGGCGCTCGCCAAGAAGGACCCGGAGGCGGCCTCGATGTGTCTCGAGAGCGAGTTCCAGAGCCGTGACGACGGCTTCCCCGGCGTGAAGAAGGCCTACGGGTTCAGCCAGGCCAGTGTGCCCGAGCACTTGCTCGACACCGCTGTCGTCTACACCGAGCTGGCCAAGGGCGGGACCTGCAACTTCGGCGAGGTGTTCACCACCGATGGCCGGGTGGCGTCGCTGAAGCTCAACGTCGTCCAGGATGACAAGTCGTTCTTCCCGATCTACAACCCGGCGCTCGCGATTCGAAGCGACGTGGCCAAGCAGTACCCGGGCCTTGAGGCGTTGTTCAAGCCGGTCGCCGACAAGCTGACGACCGAGACGTTGACGGCTCTGAACAAGGAGGTCAGCGTGGACGGGAAGAAGCCCCGCGCCGCGGCCGAGGACTGGATGCGGTCCGAAGGATTCATCAAGTAACAACGGTTCCGCCTCGAGCGGATTCCCGGATGCTGGCGCTGAGCGTCTGAGCGTCCATGTGGGCGGGGTGACTCTGTGGGGTTGCCCCGCCCCGCCACGTCCCGGGGCTGCTCAACGGGGTTGACATACCTATCGGCACCGGCGCCCTGACCAAGCGGATCCGGGTCAACGCCGGGCCGCATGGTCTCCTGGTGTGGCCGCAACCGGGTTCGTTCTCTTGGGCACACCGGCAACACCCGATAGCCGCCCAGCCGTATGCCGGCTGCCTCAGTCGGCAGCGACCGCCAGGGCGGGGTTGGGCCGTGGCACGAGCGTGACCTTGTCTCCAGGTTTGAAGGTGGTCACCGCGTCGTTGTCGATCTGGGCCGTGACCGTCTCGCCGGACTCGGTCCTGGCATGCAGCCGCCCGGTCGAGCCCAGGAAGTTCGCTGTGATGACCGTGGCGCGGCCGGCCGGATCAGCCGTGACCTCAATGGACTCGGGGCGGATCAGCAGCAACGCGGCCCCACGTTGGGTAGAACCAGGCAGCAGCGGGACCGACGTTCCCATCAGCTGGGCGTGGTCTCCCTCGACGGTGGCACGAAGGCGGTTCGTGAGTCCGACGAAATCGGCCACGAACGCTGTCGCGGGCCTGGCGTAGAGATCCTGGGGCGATGCCAGCTGCTCGAGATTGCCGGCCCGCATGACGCCGACCCTGTCGGCGACCGCCAGGGCCTCTTCCTGGTCGTGCGTGACGAACAAGGTCGTGGTGCCGACCTCGAGCTGGATGCGGCGGATCTCATCGCGCAGCTGCACCCGCACCTTCGCATCCAGAGCGGACAGCGGCTCGTCGAGCAGGAGCACCTGGGGCTCGATGGCCAGCGCCCGGGCCAGGGCGACTCGCTGTTGCTGACCTCCGGACATCTGGTGGGCATAGCGATCGGCCTGGTCCGAGAGCTCGACGAGGTCCAGCATGTCGTCGACGCGAGCGCGGCGGCGCGCGGCCGGAATACGGCGGAGCTGGAGCCCGAACTCGACGTTCTGGCGCGCGGTCATGTGCGGAAACAGGCTGTAGGCCTGGAAGACCATCCCCATGTCACGAGCGCTGGTCGGCACGGCGGTGATGTCCTTGCCCCCGACCTCGACCCGTCCGGAGTCCGCGTCCTCGAGCCCGGCCAGTACGCGAAGGGCTGTGGTCTTGCCGCACCCGGAGGGGCCCAGAAGTGCGACGAACTCGCCGGGC
Organism: Actinomycetales bacterium; assembly: GCA_038249115.1. Taxonomy (GTDB): domain Bacteria; phylum Actinomycetota; class Actinomycetes; order Actinomycetales; family Dermatophilaceae; genus UBA4719. The sequence goes on along the minus strand of JBBRWQ010000041.1, from coordinate 10,289 downwards.
TCGATGTTGAGGGTGAGTCCGTCCAGGGCATGAATCGGGCCGTAGGAGCGGCGCAGGTCGGTCAGGGTCACGGCCACACCGTGGCCGGGTCCGCTGGCTGCCATGGAGTCGGATACCGGCATCTGCGTGGGGGACATCAGTTCTCCTCAGGGGGATGCGACCGACGACCGGTGCCGACGAAGGACATGGCGACCAGCACGACGAAGGCAAGGATCATGAACGCAAGGGCGGCGGCAATCGCGAGCGAGGCGTCGCGCTTGCTGAGCAGGAAGATGGCCACCTGCAAGTTGTCGCGGCTGAACAGCGAGGCGATGGTGAACTCGCCGAGAACAAGGGCCACCGACAGGAATGCGGCCGATAGAACCGCGGTCCGCACGTTGGGCAGGATGATGCGCCACATGACCGTCGGCCACCCCGCGCCGAGTGAACGGGCTGACTCCGCAAGGGTTTTCACATCGATGGCACCCAAACCGGCGTCCAGCGCGCGGTACGCATAGGGAAGAACCAGGATGACGTAGGCGAGGGCCAGCCACAACGCGGACTCGCCCAGGAAGTACGCCACCCACGCATAGACGGGCGCGAGGCCGACGACCAGCACGATCGCGGGGATGGTCAGTGGCAGCAGGCAGATGAACTCGACCAGACGTCGCATCCCGGGCAGCCGTAGCCGGACCCAGGTCATCGTCGGGACCAGCATGACCAGCATGATCGTCACCGTCAGCAGAGTCAGCCCGGCAGAGGCCAGGACGCCGTGCTTGAGCTCGGGATAGTCAGCATCGATGACGCTGAAGTTGAACAGCGTGGCCCAGACGTCCAGGGTCCGGCCGCCGCCGGGGGCGCGGGTGGTGAACTCGACCATGCCAAAGATCGGGAGGGCGAAGAACAGGCCGATCACGCCGACGACGACCCACCGGAAGGTGGCCTGTTTGCGGCGGCGGGTCGCGCGAAGGCTCATCGGCCCAGCCACTTGGTCGTGCGTCGTTCGAGAACGACATAGATGGTCATGACTAGCGCGACGATCGCCACCATGCCCAGTGCCATGGCCTTGCCGACGTTCTCCTGGCCGAGGATCACCTCGGAGCTGAGGGTGCCGCCGATCTGTAAGGAGATGAGGGGTGAGCCCTGCGAGACCAGAGCCGCAGCCGTCGCATAGGCGCTGAAAGCGTTGGTGAAAAGGAGCAGCATGGCCCCGATGAAGGGCGGTGCCAGGATCGGTCCGCCGACATGCCGCCAGTAGTTCCACGTGCTGCCGCCCAAGGACTCAGTCGCCTCGCGCCACTGTGGCCTCAACCCCTCCACCGCGGGCAGGAACACGATCAGCATCAGCGGGATCTGGAAGTACGCATAGACGAGGATCAGGCCCTTGTAGGGCTCGTACAGCCAGGTGCTCCCGGCCAGGTCGATGCCAAGGGGCTGGAGCCAGAGAGTCACGAATCCCTGGAACCCGACTGCGGCGACGAACGCGAACGCCAGGGTCACGCCGCCGAACTGGGCCAGCACGCCGCACAGGGAGGCGACCAGCCGGCGCATCAGGCCACCTTCACGGGCGGTCGACACGGCATACGCCAGCAGCGCCCCGAAGACGGCACCCAGGACGGCCGTGACCGCCGACAGGACCACCGAGTGGACAAAGGCCGACACGACCTGCGGTTGGCTCAACGCAGAAAGGTTGCCGAGGGTGGGATGGCCGTTGCCGTCCGCGAACGCGCCGAAGATGACGATCAGGGTCGGTATGCCCAGGAAGATCGTCGTGTAGGCAAAGAAAGGCAGGAGACCGAGCAAGGCGCCCACCGGTTTGCGACCGGTGGACGCCTTGGTGCTCGGGAGGTCAGCCAATGGCCTTGGCCCAGTTGGCCGTCAGATACGCCTTGGCCTTGTCGCTCTGCTCACTGGTCAGGAAGACCGGGGTACCGGTGACCTTGGGCAGGGCGTCGAAGGCTGCCTTGTCGATCGTTCCGGCCGTGACCATCGCATCTTGACGCACCGGTCGCGCGCCACCCTTGAGCCACAGGTTCTGGCCCTCGTCGGAGTAGAGGTACTCCTGCCACAGGCGGGCTGCGGCCGGGTGGGGGGCGTCCTTGTTGATCGCCTGCACGTAGTACCCGCCAACGACGGCACCTTCCGGCACCAAGGTCTTCCAGTCCATCTTGCCCTTGAGCTTGACGCCCTGTGCGACGTTGAGGTAGTCCCAGTCGAAGACGACCGGTGTCTGGCCCGACTCGATCGTGGCACCGGTCGGGTCAACGGGCAGGAAGTTGCCTGCCTTCTTGAGCGAAGCGAAGAAGTCGACGCCCTTGCTGATGTCGTCGGCGGTTCCTGCTTGGCTCAGGGCCGCCATGATGACGCCGTTGAACGCAGCGCCAGCCTTGGTCGGGTCGCCGTTGAGGGCGACCTTGCCCTTGTAGGCGGGCTTCAACAGGTCCTCGACCTTCGCAGGGGCCGGCACCTTGCCCGCGTCATAACCGATGCTCATGTAGCCGCCGTAGTCGTTGACCCAGAGACCGTTCTGGTCCTTGAGCGCGGCGGGGACGTCTTCGAACGTCGCCACCTTGTATGCCGCGAACATGTCGGTGTTGGCGCTGGCGACGGCACCGCCCAGATCGAACACGTCGGGTGCCTTGGACTGACCCTTCAGGTTCTTGGCCGCGGTGATCTCGTCGGCGCTCGAGGCGTCAGGCTGGGCGCTGTCGACCTTGAGACCGTACTTGGCCTCGAAGCCCTTGATGACCTCGCCGTAGTTGGCCCAGTCCGGAGGAAGCGCAATGACGTTGAGCGTTCCCTCCTTCTTGGCTGCATCGACCAGCCCCGCCATTCCGCCGAAGTCCTTGGCGGACGTCGCGGCTGACGCTTTGACGCCGGCGGTGCTGGTGCTGTCTGAGGTCTTCGCTGGCGGAGAGCAGGCGGCGATTCCGATGAGAGTGAGTGTGGCGAGAGCCGCAACACCGGTTCTTCGAGCCGATCGTGTCTTCACTTTTACCTCCGGAGATGGCGATGGGAGCTCATCCCGGCAGGTCGGCGCCGAGACATCCCATCGCAGGATCTCACGAACCGGGCAAAGATGAACCGCGAGTCCTATGTAGATCAAGGACAAACCTGGCGGAACAACCAGTCGTGCTTCGACCGATCATCCGCCGGCACGTGTCACGCCGGGTGGTTGGATAGGGCCCGTGAGCGATCGAAATGCGTCAGTTGTTGTCCTTGGCGGCGGACCCGGAGGGTATGAGGCGGCGCTGGTCGCTGCCCATCTCGGGGCACATGTCACCGTTGTCGATCGTGACGGATTGGGAGGCGCCGCAGTCCTCACCGACTGTGTGCCGAGCAAGACCCTGATCTCGACCTCGCACTCCCTGTCTCGTATCGAGGTGGCCGGCGGGCTCGGAGTTCGCTTTGACGGGGTGAAGGGCGCGCACGAGGCCGCGGCAGACCTGGGAGCTGTCAACGAACGCATCCTTGAGCTGGCCGCAGCCCAGAGCCGCGACATCGAGGAGCGGCTCGAGACGGTCGGTGTGCGAATCTGCCGTGGTGTCGGTCGGCTGGTCTCACCGTCGCGGGTGTCTATGGAGCTGGTTTCCGGAAGCATCGAGGAGCTGGACGCGGACGTCGTGCTGATCGCGACCGGGGCGACCCCTCGTGTCATGGCCTCGGCCATGCCCGACGGGGAACGGATCCTGACCTGGCAGCAGCTGTATGCGCTGACAGAGGTCCCGGAGCGACTCATCGTCGTCGGGTCAGGTGTGACCGGTGCCGAGCTCGCGGACGCCTATCTCGGCCTGGGCAGCGAAGTCGTCCTGGTCTCGTCGCGTGACAGGGTGCTCCCCGGCGAGGACGCGGACGCTGCCACCGTGATCGAAAACGTCTTTCGGCGGCGCGGCATGCAGGTCATGAACCGGTCCCGCGCGGCCGGCGCCATGCGAGTGGGTGATGGCGTGGTTGTCACGCTGGAGGATGGGCGTGAGATCAGCGGGTCGCACGTGCTGCTCGCAGTGGGCTCGATCCCGCAGACCGCTGATATGGGACTGGTCGAGGCAGGCGTAGCGCTCTCCGACTCAGGACACATCCGCGTCGACAAGGTCTCGCGGACGTCGGCGAGAGGCGTGTATGCAGCGGGCGACTGCACGGGTGTCCTCCCCCTCGCGTCCGTGGCCGCCATGCAGGGTCGTATTGCGATGTCGCATGCGTTGGGGGACATGGTGGCTCCCCTGAACCTGCGAGTCGTCAGCGCCAACATCTTCACCGACCCCGAGATCTCGACCGTCGGCTACTCCCAGAAGGACATCGACGACGGGCGTATCGACGCGAGATCGGTCATGCTGCCACTCTCGACCAATCCCCGGGCCAAGATGCTGAACGCGCAGGACGGGTTCATCAAGCTCTTTGCCGCCACCGGTAGCAACACGGTCGTCGGTGGCGTCGTGGTGGCCCCGCACGCCTCCGAGCTGATCTTCCCGGTCGCCCTCGCCGTTCAACACCGGCTCACGGTGGATCAGATGGCCAACACGATCACGATCTATCCGTCTTTGTCAGGCTCCATCGCTGAGGCGGCCCGGCGCCTGCACTCCAGCGACTAGGCGCGCACCGTCGCTAGTCCTTGATCTCTGCGACCACCGCGCCGTTGGTCACGGTCTCGCCCACGCTGGCCGTGAGATTGGTGATGGTCCCGGCCTTGTGAGCGTTGATCGGTTGCTCCATCTTCATCGCCTCGAGGACGACCACGAGGTCGCCGGCCTCGACCAGGTCGCCTTCCTCGACGGCGATCTTGACGATGGTCCCCTGCATGGGTGCGGTCAGGGAGTCTCCAGACGTCGCAGCACCCGTTCTGGCTCCCCGGGACCGCTTGGGGGCCTTCTTCTTCGCCGCGCCGCCGGCACCACCGAGCGACAGCCCACCGGGCAGTACTACCTCGAGCCGTTTGCCGGCCACTTCGACCACGACGCTCAAACGCTCGCCGGCATCGTCGGCAGCGAGGGCGACGGTTCCGGCATAGGGGGGGATGTCGTTGACGAACTCCGTCTCGATCCAGCGGGTGTGCACCAAGAACGGCTGACCGGGGTTCTTGGGTGCGAAAGCCTCATTGGCGACAACGGCCCGATGGAACGGCAGCACGGTGGGCATGCCGTCGATGACGAACTCGGCCAGTGCCCTGCGAGAGCGGGCCAGCGCCTGCGTGCGGTCCTTGCCCGTGACGATGAGCTTGGCCAGCATCGAGTCGAACGCGCCGCCGATGACGTCACCTGACTCGACGCCTGAGTCCAGCCGCACGCCGGGACCTGACGGAGGGCTGAACTCGAGCACGACGCCCGGTGCCGGCATGAAGTTGCGGCCGGCGTCCTCGCCGTTGATCCGGAACTCGATCGAGTGGCGAGTTGGCGCAGGGTCGGAGTAGCCGATCGCCTCACCGCTTGCGATGCGGAACTGCTCGCGGACCAGGTCGATACCGGTGACCTCTTCGGTGACAGGGTGCTCAACCTGGATGCGGGCGTTGACCTCCAGGAAGGAGATGACGCCGTCCTGACCGACGAGGAACTCACACGTTCCGGCCCCTCGGTATCCGGCCTCCTTCAGGATGGCTTTTGAGGCGCGGACCATCTCGGCGTTCTGCTGGCGGGAGAGGAACGGCGCAGGGGCCTCCTCCACCAGCTTCTGGTGTCGCCTCTGCAGCGAGCAGTCGCGGGTGGAGACGACCACGATGTTGCCGTGGTCGTCGGCCAGGCACTGCGTCTCGACGTGGCGAGGTTTGTCTAGGTAGCGCTCGACGAAGCACTCACCGCGACCAAAGGCGGCGATGGCCTCGCGGGAGGCGGAGTCGAACAGCTCGGGAATCTGCTCCATGGTGCGGGCCACCTTCATCCCCCGCCCACCGCCGCCATAGACCGCTTTGATGGCGATCGGGAGACCGTACTTCTCGGCGAAGGCGACGACCTCGTCGCTGTGCTCGACCGGGTCAGCGGTGCCCGGGACCATGTGCGCGTTCGCTGTGGTGGCGATGTGCCTCGCCCTGACCTTGTCGCCAAGGGCCTCGATGGCGGCGGGCGGTGGACCGATCCAGATCAGCCCGGCGTCGAGGACTGCCTGCGCAAACGAGGCGTTCTCCGCGAGGAAGCCATATCCGGGGTGAACCGCGTCGGCGCCCGCCGTGACGGCAATGGCCAGCAGCTTCTCCTGCACCAGGTACGAGTCACCAGGGGTGGACCCACCCAGTGCGTACGCCTCGTCCGCGACCTTGACGTGCAGCGCGTCACGGTCCGGATCGGCGTAGACGGCAACAGAACGGATCCCGCTGTCCTTGCACGCACGAGCGATACGGACGGCTATCTCGCCGCGGTTCGCGATCAAAACTTTGCGGATGGGCGCCATGTCACGGGAGCCTAGTGCCTGACCTAACGGCAACGCGTTCCGAGAGCTGCGGCCCCGACCGGCGGGGATGAGGTGGCTGTCGATCACTTACGTAGCCAAGCCTGGTGATCGGTTCAGCTGCCTCAGGTCGGAGTGGCAACGCTGCTCGAAGTCATCCAGCTCCTTCAGCGCGTCCTCGATGTCACGGCGGCGCCGTTCGAGATCCGCGCGCCGGGCGTTGATCTGGTCCAACACGTAGGAGAGCTGGCTCGCTTGCCCGCGCGGCTCGTCATACAGGTTGATGATCGTGCGGATCTCTTCCAGCAAGAAGCCGAGCCGCCGTCCCCGCAGGATCAGGTTGAGCCGGGTCCGGTCGCGCCGACGAAAGATGCGCACAGTGCCGCGACGCTCCGGGGAGATCAGCCCGAGCTCCTCGTAATGGCGCACAGCGCGGTGGGTGACGCCGAACTCGTCGGCGATCTGCGCGATGGTCCAGGTTCCCGGGTCGCTCGCGGCGGCTGGGTCGCTCAACGTCCCTGGGTCACTCACGGTGCTCACGTGACTCATCGCGATGCTCTTGTCATGTTGGTCAGGATGCTTTACGTTTACGTCAACGTCAAGTCATGCCCACCTCACCCGGTGCCAACGAAGGGCCACGCCAATGTTCGAGCTCAGCAAGGAACACGAAGACTTCCGCGCCGTCGTGCGTGAGTTCGCGCAGGCCGAGGTGGCTCCGCACATCGCCGCCTGGGATCTGGCCGAGCACTTCCCGGTCGACCTGATCCCGAAGATGGGCGACCTCGGGCTCTTCGGTCTCGTCGTGCCCGAGGAGTTCGGGGGTGCCGACGGCGACTTCACCAGCCTCTGCGTGGCCATCGAGGAGCTGGGCCGGGTCGACCAGTCCATCGGTATCACCCTGTCGGCCGGTGTGGGCCTGGGCATCAACCCGATCCTTACCTACGGCTCCCAGGAGCAGAAGGAGCGATACCTGCCTGATCTCGTCGCCGGTCGTGCGCTCGCGGCCTTCGGCCTGACCGAGTCCGAGGCTGGCTCCGACGCGGGTGCCACCCGCACGAGGGCCCGTCTCGACGGCGACGAATGGGTGGTCAACGGGTCCAAGGCGTTCATCACCAACAGTGGCACCGACATCACCTCGGTCGTGACGGTCACGGCTCGTACCGGCGACAACCCTGATGGCTCGGCCCAGATCAGCGCGATCCTGATCCCTTCTGGCACAGAGGGATTCGTCGTCGACCCGCCTTACCACAAGCTGGGCTGGCACGTGTCCGACACCCACGGCCTGTCCTTCGACAGCTGCCGCGTCCCCGCCGAGAACCTGCTCGGGCACCAGGGCGCCGGTTACAAGCAGTTCCTCAAGACTCTTGACGACGGCCGCATCGCGATCAGCGCCCTTGCTGTCGGACTGGCCCAGGCCTGCCTCGAGGCTGCCACCGACTACGCCAAGACCCGCATGACGTTCGGCCGGCCCATCGGCGTCAACCAGGGCGTCTCGTTCAACATCGCCGACCTGGCCGTTTCGGTCGAGGCGGCCCGTACCCTGACCTACAAGGCCGCATGGCTGAAGGACGAGCTCCACGCCGGGCGCCGCTCGGTCAAGGAGGTCAAGCAGGCCGCCGCTATGGCCAAGCTCTACTCGACCGAGGCTGCGGTCACGGCTACCCGCATCGCCACACAGGTCTTCGGCGGCAACGGCTTCATGGAGGAGTTTCCCGTGGCTCGTTTCTACCGAGATGCCAAGATCCTTGAAATCGGGGAGGGTACGAGTGAGGTTCAGCGCATGGTCATCGCGCGAGGGCTCGGTCTGCCCAGCGCCTGATCTGCCCCGATCGCTCACCATCACATCAAGAGATGCCGCATGAACGGATGCCAGGAGATGTCGCTATGACGGACGTTCACTCCCAGCCCACGGCGCCTTTCGCCGGCCCCAGCGAGCGCGGCGACCCGCGGGTGGCCGATGTGCGGATGCGGCTGAATCTGGCCCATGCCGCCTCGGCGACCCCGCCGCCGAAGGCTGCGGTCAAGCTGGTGTCGCAGAACAAGCTGTACGTGCGCGAGCGCATCTCGTTGTTGTTCGACGAAGGTTCGTTCGTCGAGGATGGGCGGTTCGCCAACGCGATGTCTGGCGGTCTGCCCGCCGACGGCGTCGTCACCGGAAGGGGGACCGTTGATGGGCGACCTGCCATCGTGGTCGCCAACGACTCGACGGTGAAGGCCGGTTCATGGGGCGCCCGCACCGTCGAGAAGATCATCCGCGCCACCGAGATGGCGTTGCGCGAAGAGCTCCCGATCTTCTGGTTCATCGACTCCGCCGGCGCGCGCATCACCGACCAGGTCGATCTCTTCCCCGGGCGACGCGGTGCCGGGCGGATCTTCCACAACCAGGTGGCGCTCTCCGGCAAGGTGCCGCAGATCTGCTGCCTGTTCGGCCCCTCCGCAGCAGGGGGGGCCTACATCCCGGCCTTCACGGACATCGTGATCATGGTCGACGGCAACGCGTCGATGTACCTCGGAAGTCCCCGCATGGCCGAGATGGTGGTCGGCGAGATTGTCTCGCTCGAGGACATGGGCGGTGCCCGTATGCACTGCACGGTGTCCGGCTGTGGCGACCTGCTTGCGTCCGACGACGGTGACGCGATCGACCTGGCCAAGCTCTACTTCTCTTATCTGCCCTCCAACTGGCGCAGCGACGGGCCGACATACGTGCAGGAGGAACCCGCGCATCCCCTGACCCGCACCACCGTCCCCGAGATCGAGAGCCAGCCCTTCGACATCCACGAGGTCATCGACGGGCTGGTGGACGACGACTCCTTCTTCGAGCTCAAGCCGCTGTATGCCGCTGAGCTGGTCACCGGGTTCGGCCGGATGGCGGGTCAGACGGTGGGCGTGGTCGCGAACAACTCCGCGGTCAAGGGCGGGGTGCTCTTCGTCGACAGCGCGGACAAGGCGGCACGCTTCATCTGGCTGTGCGACGCCTTCTCGATCCCGCTCGTCTATCTGGCTGACGTCCCCGGCTTCATGATCGGTTCCGAGGTCGAACGCGCCGGCATCATCCGCCATGGCGCCAAGATGATCACGGCCGTATCCGAAGCCACCGTGCCGCAGATCTCGGTCATCGTGCGCAAGGCATACGGTGCAGGCCTGTACGCGATGGCGGGGCCGGGGTTCGGCCCCGACGCCACCATCGCGCTGCCGACGGCCCGGATCGCGGTGATGGGCCCCGAAGCGGCAGTCAACGCGGTTTACGCCAACAAGATCGCCGAGATCGCAGACCCGGCTGAGCGCGACCAGTTCGTCCAGGACAAGCGTCGTGAGTATGAGCAGGACGTCGACCTTGAGCGTCTGGCATCCGACCTCGTACTCGACGCCATCATCGAGGCTGACGAGTTGCGTTCCGAGCTGCTGCGGCGGCTTGCCTATGCGGCCCGCCGTGATCGCACCTTCAGCGATCGCCGCAGGGGTGTCCCGCCGGTCTAGACGCCTGGCGAAACCCGTTGCAGCGCAGTGGACTTCGACCATCCTGAGCATCCGAGCGAGGGTGCCGGATGGGCGCCCGAGCGCGTGGTCAAGGGAGGGGTGAAATCGGTGTTAGAGTCGTCCACGGCCCAAAAGACCAAGCCCCGCTGAACCAGCCCTGATCTTCAGATCAGAGCGCGTTTGACGGAGCGAGGCGGGTCAGGTAAGTTTGAACGGTTGCCCCGATGTGCTGCTTGGTGGTGGTGTGTTGGTGTGCGTGCGATTCTTGAGAACTCAACAGCGTGCCAAAAATCGATGCCAAGTTTGATCCTGGTTTGTTTTGGTGACCTTTTGGGGTTGCTGGGTGGGCCGGGTTTTTCTTTGGTTGGATAGAATTGAGTCAGTTTGACTCGTTCTGTACGGCTGGAATCAGTTACCCTTCGGGGTTTGTTTTTCCTTTCACTCTTTGCCTTTTGGTGGGG
>JBBRWQ010000040.1:0-28988 GCA_038249115.1 Actinomycetales bacterium | reverse complement strand
TGGCGAAACACCAGGGACGCAACGCTTTCGGGTTCCGCAACCCGGTCAACCAACGACGACGGATACGGTGGGCGTGTACCCGCCAGTACCGGCGGGCCTCAGCCGTGGGAAGCAGGTTGCCCGCTTAACTCTGAAGAGCCGCTATGGAGGGGCGCCCAAACCCTCGAGACGAAGTTGCACGTGCCCTATGGGTTCGAGAGGCGCGACACCCGCCCCTCCGTAGCTGCCAGATCAGATTCCAAAACTCTTTGGAGCCGTGGCCTGAAACCCTTTGAAGCGTCAAAAAGACACGCGATGCGACCTGCACTTATCAACTCCCCACAATGCCCCAACCTCAGATGTATGGCGCCTCGTCCGGCTCACGCGTGACGTCAGCCCCGAGTCCGCGCAACGACTTGTCAAAGCCGGCGTAGCCACGATCGACGTGCTGGGCCTGGCTTACCGTCGTGACGCCGTCGGCCACCAGACCGGCAATGACCAGGGCGGCACCCGACCGGATGTCGCTGGCCTCGACAGGGGCGCCCGACAGCCGCGGCACCCCGTGCAGCATGACATGGTGGCCGTCGATCCTGGTATCGGCGCCCAGCCGGGCGAGCTCCTGGACGGTGCGGAAGCGCGCCTCGAAGAGATTCTCGGTGACCATCGCGCTGCCCTGTGCCACTGCGTTGTACGTCAGGGCGAAGGGCTGCAGATCGGTGGGGAACCCCGGGTAGGGCAGCGTGGCCACGTCGAATGCCGCGCGGCGACTGGTCCCTGTCACCCGAAACCCGCGATCGGTCAGAGCGATGTCCGTTCCGCCCTCGGTCAACAGATCCAGGGCGGCGCCCATGTGCGCGGCTACTCCGCCGACCACCTCGACGTCGCCGCCCGTGGTGGCCGCCGCAAAAGCCCAGGTGCCGGCCGCAATCCGGTCCGGGACCACATCGTGGGTCACCGGCAACAACGCGCTGACACCCTCGACCACGATCACCGACGAGCCAGCGCCCTGGATCGATGCCCCCATCTTGGTCAGGAACGTGGCGATATCGACGATCTCGGGCTCGCGGGCGGCATTCGTCACCCGGGTGACGCCCTTGGCCAGCACCGCAGCCATCAGGATGTTCTCGGTGGCGCCGACGCTGGGAAAATCTAGCCGGATGTCTCCGCTGCGCAGTCCGTTCGGAGCCGCTGCGATCAGGTAGCCGTGGGCGACATGCACCGAGGCGCCTAACGTCTCCAGACCCGAGATGTGCAGGTCCAGACCGCGGGACCCGATGGCGTCACCGCCCGGAATGGCAACATGCGCCTCCCCGCAGCGTGCTACCAGGGGGCCAAGAACACAGATGGAGGCTCGCAGCGCCCGAACAAGCTCGTAGTCGGCGCGGTGCCCAATTCGGTCCGGGACGTCGATCTCGACCACGCCGGCAGCGGCGTCGTAGTCGACCCCACACCCGAGTCTGCGCAGCAGCTCCGCCATGATCGTCACGTCAAGGATGGCCGGCACGTTCGTGAGCCGGGTCCTGCCCACGGCCAGCAAAGCCCCCGCCATCAGCTTGAGGGCGCTGTTCTTGGCACCGACCACGGACACCTCGCCGCGCAGCCTGGTGCCACCCACGACACGGAACCTCTGCCTCACGACGCGAGCCTATCTGTGACCGATCTGAGAGCATCGTGTCCATGGTTAACCTGACACGTATCTACACCCGTACCGGCGATGACGGCAGCACCGCGCTCGGGGACTTCAGCCGCACCACCAAGACGGACCCTCGCCTGGTGGCTTATGCGGACACCGACGAGACCAACAGCTGTCTGGGCGTGGCGGTCGTCTGCGGCGCTCTGCGGGACGATGTCCGCACGGTGCTGGTCCGCATCCAGAACGACCTCTTCGACGTCGGAGCGGACCTGTGCACACCGCTGGCGGCCAGCTACGACTACCCGCCGCTGCGGGTCCAGGACGCCTGGATCGACGAGCTCGAGGCGGACTGCGACCGCTTCAACGACGAGCTGGAGAAGCTTCGCTCCTTCATCCTTCCTGGCGGAACCCCCGGGTCGGCATACCTGCATGTCGCCCGGACAGTGTCGCGTCGTGCCGAACGTTCCGCGTGGACGGCGCTGCAGAAGTATGGCGACCAGCCGGCGCCCGCGGGCAGCGCCAAGGGGGTGGGCGGTATCAACCCGCTGACTGCCAAGTACCTGAACCGCCTCTCCGACCTGTTGTTCATCCTGGGACGGGTGGCCAACCTCGAGATCGGCGGGGATGTGCTGTGGCAACCAGGCGGCGGGCGGGCAGAGAAGCCCCAGAAGAACGCCCGGACGCAACCTGAAGGCGAGCAAGGGCCGAGCTAGGCGACGTAGACGTTGTGCCCGGGGGGGCGCGTCTCAAACCAGGATCGCAGTGCGGTGCAGCGGGCCTGTGCAAGGGCGATCTCGAAGCTTGCCTGGCCGTAGATGCATTCAACCCTCCAGGCCGACGGAATCAGGATCTCTGGCCGTTCAGAGGGAACGAGGGGCTGCCCGGGTCCGATAACGAGAATCGCGCGCTCCCAACGACGTGCCGGGCGCAGGGACAGCCCCCAGAGGGTGAACCAATCGAGTCGGGTCGAGCCATAGCGAGCCAGGCCGAACCGCCAGCGGCGATCGCCCGGCTCCCGCAAGGCGCAGACCGTCAGGGACTTGCCCCGCCCGATCAGCCGCCGGCGGGTGAAGACAGAGCCCACGAACGCCAGACCCGTGAACAGCAAGGCCACCGACCAGCATCTCGCTGGTGAGCAGCACACCCATTGGTGTCAGGCGCGGATCTGGGAGGCGTCAACGGCCTCGGCAACGATGGTGACCTGGTCATGCTCGATCGAGAGGAAACCGCTGTCGATCGAGGCAGAGTGGGTCTGCCCCGAGGTGGACTCGATCCGCACCTCGCCACTCACCAGGATTCCCAGCAGCGGGGTGTGACCTGGAAGGATCCCCATCTCGCCCTCAACAGTGCGTGCGCTGACCTGCTTGGCTTCGCCCTCCCAGACCTTGCGATCTGCGGCGACAAGCTCAACATGCAACTGACTCAACGGGATCCTCCGCTCGCGTACGTGTAACGGGAGTCTAACCGGCGATGCCATACGGCCCGACCAACAGGTGCCTCGTGGTCAGGCTGCCGCCGGATAGGGCCCAACGCGCGAGGGGCCGGACACACGATGTGCCCGGCCCCTTGCATGCTCAGACCTAGATCAGAGGTTCTTCTGAATCTCGGACCATTGACGCTCGACGTCGTCGAGGCCACCGCACATGTAGAACGCCTGCTCGGCGACGTCATCGAGGTCACCGTCGGCGATCTTGGTGAAGCCCTCGATCGAGTCGGCCAGTGAGACGGTCGAGCCCTCGAGGCCGGTGAACTGCTTGGCCACGTAGGTGTTCTGCGACAGGAAACGCTGGATGCGCCGGGCCCGGTTGACCAGGATCTTGTCCTCTTCGGACAGCTCGTCGATGCCGAGGATCGCGATGATGTCCTGCAGCTCCTTGTTGCGCTGCAGGATCCCGATCACGCGGACCGCGGTGTCGTAGTGGTCCTGGGAGATGTAACGCGGGTCCAGGATTCGCGACGTCGAGGTCAGCGGGTCGACCGCCGGGTAGATACCGAGCGAGGCGATGTCACGGGAAAGCTCGGTCGTGGCGTCCAGGTGGGCGAAGGTCGTGGCCGGCGCAGGGTCGGTGTAGTCGTCAGCAGGCACATAGATCGCCTGCATCGAGGTGATCGAGTGACCGCGGGTGGAGGTGATGCGCTCCTGCAGCTCGCCCATCTCGTCGGCGAGGTTGGGCTGGTAGCCGACGGCGGACGGCATCCGCCCCAGCAGCGTGGAGACCTCGGAACCGGCCTGGGTGTAACGGAAGATGTTGTCGATGAACAACAGCACATCCTGCTTCTGAACGTCGCGGAAGTACTCCGCCATCGTCAGGGCCGAGAGCGCGACACGAAGACGGGTGCCCGGCGGCTCGTCCATCTGGCCGAACACGAGGGCGGTCTGGCCAAGAACGCCGGCCTCCTCCATCTCGACGATCAGGTCGTTGCCCTCACGAGTGCGCTCACCGACACCAGCGAAGACCGAGACACCACCGTGGTCCTTGGCGACGCGAGCGATCATCTCCTGGATGAGCACCGTCTTGCCGACACCAGCGCCACCGAAGAGGCCGATCTTTCCACCCTCGACATACGGGGTGAGCAGGTCGATGACCTTGATGCCGGTCTCGAACATCACCGTCTTGGACTCGAGCTGGTCGAAGTCCGGTGCCGGGCGGTGGATGCCCCAGCGCTCGGTGATCTCGAGCTTCTCGTCGCCCTCGAGGTTCAAGCAGTCGCCGGTCGTGTTGAACACGTGGCCCAGGGTGACGTCACCGACAGGCACCGTGATGGGGCCGCCGGTGTCCTTCACCGCGGAGCCACGGACCACACCGTCGGTGGGCTGCAGCGAGATGGCGCGAACCGTGTTGTCGCCGACGTACTGGGCGACCTCGAGGTTCAGGTTCTTCTTCTCACCCGACAGCTCGACCTCGAGGGTGAGCAGGTTGTACATCGACGGCATGGCGTCGGCGGGGAACTCCACGTCGATGACCGGGCCGATGATGCGGGACACGCGACCGACTCCACCCTTTGCGGGGGTGGCCGCGGCCGTCTCAGTGTCAGTTACGGCAGTCATGAGCTCTCAACCTTCTTACTTGGCGGACGCGAGGGCTTCGACGCCGCCCACGATTTCGCTGATCTCTTGGGTGATCTCGGCCTGGCGCGACTGGTTGGCCAGCCGGGTGTACTTGCGGATGAGCTCCTCGGCGTTGTCCGTGGCGGACTTCATCGCTCGCTGACGGGCGGCCAGTTCTGAGGCCGCAGCCTGCAGCAACGCGTTGAACAGACGAGACGTGACGTACTTCGGCAGCAGCGCGTCCAAAACCTCATCGGGGCTCGGCTCGAACTCATACAGCGGCAGCACGTCGTCCGGCTCGGGGGCGTCGATGCCCTCGACCACCTCAAGGGGCAGCAGTCGAATGACCTTGGGCTCCTGGGTAACCATGCTGACGAACCGCGTGAAGACCACGTGGACCTCGTCGACACCACCGTCGTCATAGTCCTTGATGAAGTCGTCGGTGATCCGCCCACCGATCTCACGAGCGATCTCGAACTTCGGGCTGTCGGAGAAACCCGACCACTCCTGGGCGAACTCGCGACGGCGGAACTTGTAGAAGCCCACTGCCTTGCGACCCACGAGGTAGGCGCTGACTTCCTTGCCCTCCGCGCGCAGCTTCTCGGCCAGCATCTCGCTTTCCTTCAGGACAGCCGAGGAGTAGGCCCCAGCCAGACCCCGGTCGCTGGTGATGACCACCATCGCGGCTCGCCGCACCTCGCTCTTCTCCAGGGTCAGCGGATGCTCGACGTTGGAGAACGTGGCCACCGCGGACACGGCTCGGGTGAGCGCCAGGGCGTACGGCCTGAACTCGGTGACCCGCTGGCGAGCCTTGACGACCCGCGAGGCCGCGATGAGCTCCATGGCACGCGTGATCTTCTTGGTCGCCTGGACGGTCCGGATGCGCTGGCGGTAGACCCGCATCTGCGCTCCCATATGTTCCCGCCTCTCCTAAGAGTTCGATAAATGTCTAGTCCGTATGACGTGTCGCCGCTTTGGCCTATCCGGTGCGCGGGCACCGGGTGGTCAGAGGTGACCACCCGGCATACCGGTCATCGCTTCTGTTTGACGATCTTGACCTGCTCGACCTCTTCCTCGGCCAGGGCCTCAGCCTCGGCCTCGCGGCCGAGTGGAACAGCGTCCTTGCCGCCGGCCAGGAACTGCTCCTTGAAGGCGTTGATGGCCTCCAGGACCCCGGCCTCGGTGTCGTCATCAAACTTCTTGGTCTCGCGGATGGCCTCGAGCAGACCTGACTTCTCGCGTCGCAGGTGATCCAGGAACTGGGCCTCGAACGACTTGATGTCGGCGACGGCGATGTCGTCGAGCTGACCGGTCGTCCCTGCCCAGATCACCACGACCTGCTCCTCAACCGCCATGGGGGAGGCCTGCTTCTGTTTGAGCAGCTCGATGAGGCGGGCGCCCTTGGCGAGCTGGGCACGCGAGGCAGGGTCCAAGTCGGAGGCGAACATGGCGAACGCCTCCATGGCGCGGAACTGCGCAAGGTCGATCTTGAGTCGACCAGCCACCTGTTTCATCGCCTTGATCTGTGCCGCGCCGCCGACCCGGGAGACCGAGACGCCCACGTCGATAGCGGGACGCACGTTGGCGTTGAACAGGTCTGACTGAAGGTAGATCTGGCCGTCGGTGATCGAGATGACGTTGGTCGGGATATAGGCCGAGACGTCACCCGCCTTGGTCTCGATGATCGGCAGTCCGGTCATCGAGCCGCCGCCCAGCTCGTCCGAGAGCTTGGCGCAGCGCTCGAGCAGACGGCTGTGCAGGTAGAACACGTCACCGGGGTACGCCTCTCGGCCCGGCGGACGACGCAGCAGCAGCGAGACGGCGCGGTAGGCCTCGGCCTGTTTGGACAGGTCGTCGAAGACGATGAGGACGTGCTTGCCGGCATACATCCAGTGCTGGCCGATGGCCGAGCCGGTGTAGGCAGCGAGGTACTTGAAACCCGCGGCGTCAGATGCCGGAGCCGCCACGATCGTGGTGTACTCCAGGGCCCCGGCCTCTTCGAGGACGCCACGCACGGCCGCAATGGTCGACCCCTTCTGACCGATGCCGACGTAGATGCAGCGGACCTGCTGCGCGGGGTCGCCGGACGCCCAGTTGGCCTTCTGGTTGATGATCGTGTCGACGGCAACCGTGGTCTTGCCGGTCTGGCGGTCGCCGATGATGAGCTCACGCTGGCCACGGCCGATGGGAATCATCGAGTCGATGGCCTTGATCCCGGTCTGCAACGGCTCGTCGACCGACTTGCGGTCCATGACTCCGGGCGCCTGCAGCTCGAGAGCGCGACGACCCTCGGCCACGATCTCGCCCAGGCCATCGATCGGGCGACCGAGCGGGTCGACCACCCGGCCCAGGAAGTTGTCGCCGACCGGGACCGAGAGGACCTCGCCGGTGCGCTTGACCTCCTGGCCCTCTTCGATACCGGAGAAGTCACCCAGTACGACGACACCGATCTGGTGGGCCTCCAGGTTGAGCGCGATCCCCACCGTGTCGTCTGCGAACTGCAGCAGCTCGTTGGTCATCGCCGAGGGAAGCCCCTCAACGTGCGCGATGCCGTCACCGGCGTCGATCACTCGGCCGACCTCTTCGCGGGAAGCCGCGCCGGGCTCGTAAGACTGAACAAACTTGTCCAGTGCGTCCCGGATCTCCTCCGGACGGATCGTGAGCTCCGCCATCAGTGTCTCTCTCCTCGTATGCGGCCCGCATTGTGTTCGGGCCGAAGTCTTGTTGGTCTTTCGGGGTTGTATCTCTGTGTTGTTCAGGTTGGTCGTATCTGGTGGCGTCCTGCTGTTGCAGCAGGCGGCCTGCTATCTGAGCATGGCCCTTTCTGCTTCCTGCACCCGGCGCAGGATGGTGCCGTCGACGACCTCATCGCCGACCTGCACCCGGATGCCGCCGACAACGGCTCCGTCGAGCACGACATTGATCTGCACCGGTCGGCTGTAGATCCCGGACAGAGCCTGGACGAGGCGGCTGCGCTGGGTGTCGTTCAGTGCCACCGCCACAGTGACCGTGGCCGTCAGCTGATCGCGGCGACGGGCGGCGATGGCCAGATAGCTCTCCAGAACCCTCCCGAAGCGCCTGCCGCGTGGGGAGACAGCAGCCTGACGGGCCAGCCGGATCGTCTCGTCCGATGCCTTGCCCTCCAGTAGTGCCTCGACAAGAGCAGCCTTGACGCTCTCGTCCCCGCCCGCCGCCGACATGGCTTCTCGCAGGTCCGAGTCTGAGGCGACGACCCGCTCGAAACGGAACAGGTCATCCTCCAGAGCGTCCAAACGCCCGCCGAGCTCGGCCGACGCGATCACGGCCTCGACAGCAAGGCTCTCGATGGCGTCTCCGAGGTCCTGGTCGTCGGACCAGCGCTGGTCGACCAACGTCTTCAACAGGCCGGTCGCGGTCGCGCTGATCTTGGGAGCGAAGAGCGCGTCGACCAGGCCGCCCTTGGCCGTCCCGTCCCGGGAGGGGTCGACCAGCGCGCGTCGCAGCGAGGCGCTCGAGTCGAGAGCGCCCGTCACGCCGAACAGGTCCTCGGCCAGGGCTGACCCCTCGGCTCCGGAGCCCAGTGCCGCAGCAAAGGCGTCGTGCCCTGCCGCGAACGCTTCGCGCGAAGAGCCCTGCATCAGGCGTCCTGCCCGACCGTCTCGGGACGGACAGCGCCCGACTCGAGCTCGGTGAGGAAGCGGTCGACGATGCCTGTCTGACGAGCCTCCTCGTGCAGGGACTCACCCACGATGCGGCTGGCCAGGTCGATCGACAAACGACCCACCTCGGCGCGCAGCGAGACCACGGCCTGCTGGCGTTCTGCCTCGATCTGCTTCTGCGCAGCCTCGGCGATGCGGTTGGCCTCGGTCTGAGCCTGAGCACGTAGGTCGGCAATGATCGCAGCCCCCTGTGCCTGTGCCTCCTGACGTATCCGGCTGGCCTCGGCGCGTGCCTCGGCCAGCTGGGCCTTGTATTGCTCAAGCGCGACCTGGGCCGCCTGCTGAGCCTCCTCAGCCTTGTGCATGCCGCCCTCGATGGCCGCAGTGCGGTCGGCATAGGCCTTCTCGAGGTTGGGTACGACCTTCTTCTGCACGATGACGTACAGAAGGGCGATCGCGATGAAACCGAAGATCAGCTCGCCCATATGGGGCAGAACGGGGAGCTGGTCGGCCTCTCCGGCGGTCACCAAAGCTGCGACATGCGTCGCGCCGGCGAATAGCTGCACGGGACTCTCCTAGTGCCTAGGTGCCAAAGATTGTCTGCTGGCTGTGTTGGTCGCGCGGTTGACCTACTTGAAGACGAAGGCCAGCACGAGACCGAAGATAGCCAGCGCCTCTGCAAGGGCGAAGCCCAGGATGGCGATGGACTGCAACATGCCGCGAGCCTCGGGCTGGCGGGCGACGCCGTTGATGTAGGCCGCGAAGATCAGGCCGATGCCGACACCGGGGCCGATGGCGGAAAGGCCGTAGCCGAGGATGGCGATGTTTCCGGTCACGATGTGATCCTCTTTCGTTCTTGGTGTCCGACCCGGCACGTCACCGGGCGGAAGTCTGTGTGTATCTGAATCTGGACGTTTGTATCGATGCGAATATCAGTGCTCGTCGGCCAGTGAGCCAGCGATATAGGTGGCTGCGAGCAAGGTGAAGATGTAGGCCTGCAGAAACTCGATCAGGATCTCGAAGATGGTCAGGACGAAAGCCATGACGAACGAGCCGGCACCGGCGATCTTCAGACCGAAACTGCCGTGAATCACCATGTACTCGCCGCCGGTGATGAAGAGCAGCAGGAGCATGTGGCCGGCGAACATGTTGCCGAACAGTCGCAGCGCCAGCGTCAGCGGGCGGGTGATGAAGAAGGTGATGACCTCGAGGAAGAAGATGGCGGGCACGATCCAGCCGGGGAGACCGCCAGGCACGAGCTTCTTGAAGTAGGCACCCAGACCCACTCTGCGGATGCCGATGGTGTGGTAGACCACGTAGACGATGGCGGTCAGCGCGATCGGGAAGCCGATCCGGCTCATCGTCGGGAACTGCACCGGCGGGATCACACCGAAGAGGTTGTTGACCAGGATCAGCACGAACATCGAGAACAGCAGCGGGACGAAGCGCAGGAAGTCCTTGCTGCCGATGATGTCCCGCGCCACTCCGTTGCGGATGAACCCATAGAGGCCCTCAGTGACCCACTGGCCCTTGCTCGGGACGATCGCGGCCCGCTTGGTCGTGGCGACCAGCCACCAAGCGATCAGGCCCACCGACAGCAACATGACCACCGAGGCACGGGTGATCGCCAGGGGTCCGTCGTTCCACAGCGGCTGATAGAACTCCGCGGTGGTCGGCGTCTGATAGCCCCCGCCGTCGGCCGAAGCCAGGCTGCCCAGCACGTTCAAACTCAAAGGGTCTCCTCGGAAGTCACTGCTGCGTACCGTACCGGAACCACACGAGGTACAAAGACACTGCCATCCCCGCGAGAATCCCCACCGGCACGAGGAACTCGGTGCCCAGCCAGCGATCGAGGGCCCACCCGACCCCCCCGAACAGCACCGGCCCGGAGATCAGGTACGAGACGACGTTCCACATGCTGGACTCCTCGAGCCGCGGATGCCCCGCGTCGGGATCCGGTGGTCCCGTGCTCACGAGAGCCGCCCTTGGGTGGGCCCGGTCGACCCTGTCGACCCGGTTGTCCTGGATGGCTCTTGGGCCGGCTGTTGAGTCTGCTCGTCGTACACGGGCTTGCGAAGCCGGACGAAGGCGACGACCTGGACCAGCTGCCAGATCAGGGCCACTGCCAGGACCGAGAGCCCGAAGGCCTGACCGTCCAGCCAGGCAGCGCCGGACAGCAGCAGGATCACGAGACCGAGAAAGATGACCTGGCCGAGGTAGACGGCGAGGGCGCCGGCCAGGACCGACAGCGGGCTCGCGTTGGTCACACGCTTCATCACGTAGAGACCGCTGGCGAAGAAGGCCACCGCGATGGTGACGCCCAACAGGGCCGCCAGACCGCCACGGGTCTTGCCCGTGATCCAGAAGACCATCACGATCACCGGGCTGGCGCAGGCCATGGGGATCACTGTGGCGCGGAGCATCGCTGCGAAAGGCGGTACTGGTGCCGGTGCTGGTGCCGGCTGCTGCGTCATACGGCCTCCATCACAGGTGCCTCGCGGGCATCCACCGGGGTAGCCAGAGCGTCAGAGCCATGGCTGAGACGGCAGTGACCGCAATGCCGACGAACGGGAGCCAGCCGTCGACGAACGCGAAGGATACGGCGCCGAGGGCAAAGATGGCCGCCCACAAGTAGAGCAGCAGGACCGCCTGGACATGGGTGTGACCGATCTGCAGCATCCGGTGATGCAGGTGCTCGGCGTCCGGGTGCCAGGGTCGCCGGCCCGCGCGGGTGCGTCGGACCACGGCGAGCAGAACGTCAAGGAGTGGAAGCGAGATGATCGCCAGCGGAAGTACCACGGGCAGCAGGATCGCGGCGGCTGCGTTGCCGCTGATCTGGGCGTTGGGGTCGATGCTGCCGGTCATCGAGATCGTCGCTGCCGCCAGCAGGAGCCCGAGCAGGAGCGCACCCGCATCGCCCATGAAGAGTCGGGCCGGGTGGAAGTTGTGCGGCAGGAAGCCCACGCAGCAACCCACCAGGGCGGCGGTGATGAAGGTCGCCGATGAGAACACGTTCGGTGGGTCATAGGTCCGCGAGAGCAGGTAGGAGTAGGCGAAGAAGGCCAGCCCCGCGATGCCGACGACACCGGCGGCCAGCCCGTCCAGACCGTCGATGAAGTTCACCGCGTTGCTGGAGATGACGACGATGAGGATCGTCAGCGCGACCAGAATCGGCGTCGGCAGCACGGTCACGCCGAACAGCGGCAACGACAGCAGCTGCACTCCCTGGAAGGCCATCACCCCCGCGGCGAGCATCTGTCCGGCGAGCTTGGTCAGCCAGTCCAGCTCATGGATGTCGTCCAGCACCCCGACGGCACACACGATGACGGCGCCGATCAGAACGCCCTTCATCTCGCCGCCCTGGAAGATCTGGGACAGGTAGGGCAGCCGGGTCGCCACCAGCAACGAGGCGACGAACCCGATCAGGATCGCCACTCCCCCAAGACTCGGGATCGGCACGGCGTGCACGTCACGGTCGCGCACCTCGGTGATCGCTCCGGTCCTGACCGCGACCCACCTCACGAAGGGCGTCGCGATATACGTCATGGCCGCGGCCACGATGAAGACCAGGAGATACTCCCGCACGGATCAGCGCCTAGCTCGAGAAGGAAACAGCCGCAAGGGTCAACGGTGCGACAACGGTCAACTGCTCAAACGAGGGTATGCCGGGAAGCGGCCGACGAGGTTTGTCACCTCTGCGCGGATCTCCGTGGCCTTGGGGTGGCCGGGGTCGCCGTCGGTCTGGGTCACGGCCTGATGGATAAGGTCGGCGATGAGCTTCATCTCGTCCGTGCCCATGCCCTGCGTGGTCACACAGGGGGTGCCCACCCGGATGCCGGAGGCGGTGTTCGGCGGCTGCGGGTCGAAGGGGATGGCGTTCTTGTTCAGCACGATCCCGGCCGCATCAGCCCGGGTCTCGGCATCCTTGCCGGTCACCCCGACCCCCTGCAGGTCATGCAGCGAAAGGTGGGTGTCCGTGCCGCCGGTGATAGGACGAATGCCCTTGTCCCCCAACGAGTCGGCCAGCTGCTTGGCATTGGCGATGACCTGCCTGGCATAGACCTGGTATGCCGGCTGGGCGCACTCGAGCAGGTTGACCGCCTTTGCTGCGACGCAGTGCATCAGCGGACCGCCCTGCATCATCGGGAAGACCGCCTTGTCCATCTTGGCTGCATGCTCCTGTTTGCAGACGAACATGCCGCCACGCGGGCCGCGCAGCACCTTGTGCGTCGTGAAGGTGACGACGTCGGCATAGGGGACGGGGCTCGGGATCGCCTTGCCGGCGACCAAGCCGATGAAGTGTGCGGCATCGACCCAGAAGATCGCGCCGACCTCATCGGCGAGGTTGCGGAAGAACTCGAAGTCGATCAGCCGCGGGATGGCCGAGCCACCGGCCACGATGAGCTTGGGCCGGTGTGCCCGCGCGAGATCCGCCACCTGCGCGTAGTCGATGTTCTCGGTCTCCTTGTCCACACCGTAGTGAACTGCGTTGAACCACTTGCCGCTGAAGGAGACCTTCGAGCCGTGCGTCAGGTGACCACCGTGTGGCAGGGACATCGCCAAGATGGTGTCGCCCGGTTTGCAGAAAGCGCCGTAGACCGCCTGGTTGGCGCTGGCACCGGAATGCGGTTGCAGGTTGGCATGGTCGGCGCCGAACAACGACTTGGCCCGCTCGATACCGATCGACTCAGCCTTGTCGACTTCCGAACAGCCGCCGTAGTACCGGCGTCCGGGGTAGCCCTCGGCATATTTGTTGGACAGGGTGGACCCCAGGGCGGCGAGCACTGCCGGGCTGGTGAGGTTCTCACTGGCGATCAGCTGGAGGCCGCCGCGCAGCCGTTCGAGCTCGGAGAGCAACACGCCCGCAATCTCTGGGTCCTGGCTGCTCAGCTGACCGAAGTCGGAGCCGTAGAAGGTCTGGTCCATGGACATGAGTCGCTCCAGGAGAACGTGGCGGGGTCAGCGGGCGGGATGGCCTTCACTCTATTCGGGTGTTCGAAGCCCAGAATCATCGACACCGCCCGTGCCCGCCCGCCATGCTCGGCACAAGGCCACGAAGCGGACCCAGCCGCACTCATTGGTCCTGCTTGCCGGAGCCACCGCCGCCCAGGCGGTCTGGATGCTCCACCCGGCTGCTGCTCGTGCCGAAAGGAGAGCATGACCAGTCGAAGGCAACGCCATCGCGGCCCGGGCATCTTCGCGTTGTACGTCCTCGCGAGCCTGCTACCGATCAGTGTGATCGGCGCCGTGCTGATCGCCGGATATCAGTCAGCAGGGGTTGAGCTGGGTCGTGATCATGGGCGTGCCCAGGCCGCCGTCATCGAACAGATGGCCATCGCGCCGGCACTGAGAGGTGCCGATCTCTCAGCGGGCCTGACCGTCGACGAGCGTGAGCGGCTCCGGTCTGCCACCGACCTGGCGATCTTCGACGGCTCTGTGTCGCATCTACGGCTGCGCAGTTTCAACGGCACCGTCGAGTTCTCGGACGACGGCAGCGCGCTGGGTGCCGTGCCGGTGAGCGATCCGGCCTTTCAGACCGCTGCGGCTGGGGGAACGGACGTGCGCATCTGATCGAATGCCTGCGCTGGCAGCGCAAGGGCCTGGACCTCACGGTCGCGGTGAACCTGTCGGTGCGCAACCTGCTGGATCCCGGGCTCGTCGAGAACCCCGCTTGACGCTCCCATGCCATGGCCTCCGGGCCCGTTCCCTCGAGCCCGAGCTGGTCAGCAACATCGAGGAACGCCTGCGGGGAGTCCTCGGGAGTCCGACGCCCAGTGGATCCCGTCCAGGTTACTGATCACGACGACCTGGCACTTACACACCGCCCGAGACTCAGTTGCGCAGCTCGATCTCGCCCAGGACCTGCTGGATCTGGCTGACGGACAGGGCGCCGGCACGCAGGATGACCGGGGCCTCGTCGGTGCAGTCCAGGATTGTTGAGGCCAGGCCATCGGTGGACGGCCCCCCGTCCAGATAGACGCTGACGGCCGAGCCCAGCTGGGTGGCGGCATCCAGGACGGTCCTGGCTGGTGGTTGACCCGAGAGGTTGGCACTGGTGACGGCCATCGGCCCGACCTCGTCCAGGAGCCCGAGCGCGGTGTCGTCCTGGGGCATCCGAAGGGCGACGGTGCCCCTCGTGTCCCCCAGATCCCACATCAGCGAAGACTGGGCATACAACACCAGCGTCAACGGGCCGGGCCAGAAGGCCTCGATCAGGTCACGCGCATAGACGGGGACGTGCGTGGCCAGGCCATCAAGCGTTCGTGGGTTCGGGATGAGGACCGGCGGAGGCATCTCACGACCCCGGCCCTTGGCCGCAAGGATCGCCGCCACGGCTTGCGCAGAGAACGCGTCAGCGCCCACGCCGTAGACCGTGTCGGTGGGCAGCACCACGAGCTCACCCCGTCGGACGGCTTCGGCGGCAGCCGCGATGCCGCGCGCCAAGCCCTCCTCGGTGGTGCAGTCGATAACCGGGCTCATCGGATGCTTTCAGTCATGTCGGCGGCCACGGTTGAAGTTTGTCATGTTCCTGGGCGCGGTGGCGTTGACCTCCGTGGCCATGGGCTGCAATCCATGTGGGAGGGGCAGACTGGCTTCCTCTCACCAACCCAGGATGTGTCTTGTGACCAACGATCAGCTGCAGGACCTCGAACTGAGCGGCACCGCGCTGCGCGACCGCGCCGAGCTCGGTGCCGGATCCTTGACCCTGGTGCGTTGCGACCTGAGCGGAGCCGATCTGCAACGAATCGACCTGCCCGGATGGCAGTTCCTCGACTGCAACCTCGATGAGGCCAAGCTGAACGGAGCGAGGCTCGACTCGGCGCTGTTCAAAGGCGGCAGTGCCCGGAGCGCAAGCTTCATCGACACAGATCTTGCCGGCGCGCGGTTCGAGATGGTGGATGCCTCGGACGCGCGCTTTGGCGGAGCGCTGATGAGTGAGGCGGAGTTCCACGGCTGCCGGCTGATGGGCGCGACCTTCGAGGGCACCCGAGGCCTGGGCATGCTTCTGCAGAACTGCAACCTGTATGCCGCGAACCTCAATGGATGTGCCCTGGCCAACGCCGCACTGACCGGCCTGCGGTTGACCGAGGCATCGCTACGAGGGGCGGATCTGCGCGGTAGCGACCTGACCGGCTCGGTCCTGCTCAACACCGATCTCTATTCCGCCAAGCTCAAGAA
This sequence comes from Actinomycetales bacterium, assembly GCA_038249115.1. GTDB lineage: Bacteria > Actinomycetota > Actinomycetes > Actinomycetales > Dermatophilaceae > UBA4719. The sequence continues at coordinate 13,510 of JBBRWQ010000040.1, read as the reverse complement.
TGCCGATCTGAGGGGCGCCGACCTCGGTCCGGTGGACCTCGACCGGCTGGGGGCACTCTCCGGCGCCATCATCAGCCGCACCCAGGCCGAACTCATCCTGGTCGAGCTGGCGAACGTCGTGGTGACCGACTGAGTCGTGACGACTGGCACTTCAGGACGTGCGGACGGCCGTCACGGCCCGGGGCCGCCCGTTGAGGTCTGCGTGGTCCTGGATGTCCTGCCATGAGCCGGTCGCCCCCAGCGCCGTCGGCAGCGACTCGCCTTGCAGGTCAGCGTGTTCCATGACGAAGAAGCCCCCTGGTTGCAGCAGGACCGCGGCACGGGCTGCGACCCCCAACGGGATCCGCAGACCGTCCGAGCTGCCGCCGTAGAGCGCGACGGCGGGGTCGTGGTCGCGCACCTCCGGGTCGTTCGGGATCGCACCCACGGGGATGTATGGCGGGTTGCTCACCACCACGTCCACGTCACCCTCGAGATCGGGGAAAGCAAGCGTTGCGTCACCGAGCCGGATGTCCACGTCGAGGCCCAGGTCATCGCGGTTTCGAATCGCCCAGGCATGCGCCAGGTCGGACAGCTCGACCCCGTGGACCTCGGCGACTGGCACCTCGTCCTTGATGGCCAGGGCGATGGCCCCCGACCCGGTGCACAGGTCCACCACGATCGGCACACCCAGCGCCCCCCCACCAAGGCAGTGGCGCAGGAGATGGGTGATGGCGAGGCCGGCCACGAACTCGGTCTCGAAGCGGGGGATGAAGACACCCGGCCCGACCGAGAGCTCGAGCCGGCGGAACCCTGCCTTGCCGGTCAGATGCTGCAAGGGCACCCGACGGGCGCGCTCGGACACCAGATCGTCGAGACCATCAGGGACCGGAGCGCCCATGACCATCAGCTTGCGCACCTCGCCCGGGCTTGTCCTCAACAGATGCGCTGCCAGAGCCACCGCGTCGAACTCGGCACTGTCGATGCCTGCGTCGGCCAGAGCACGAGCGGCGTCGCGAACAGCCTCACGCAGTAACATCACTGACCCCGACATCACAGACCTGACCCCGACATCACAGAGCTGAGGACCCGTCCGCGACGGCCGCCATCCGGGCGGCGTCATCGGTGTCCACGGCGGACTGCACGATCGGGTCGAGGTCGCCATCCAGAACCATGTCCAGGTTGTACGCCTTGTAGCCGGTGCGGTGGTCGGCGATCCGGTTCTCCGGGTAGTTGTAGGTCCGGATTCGCTCCGAACGGTCAACCGTGCGGATCTGGGACTTGCGCTGGGCCGACGCCACCGCATCGGCCTCATCCTGGGCGAGCTGGTGCAAACGGGCCCGCAGCACCCGCATAGCCGACTCCTTGTTCTGGAGCTGCGACTTCTCGTTCTGGCAGGACACCACAGTTCCAGTCGGCAGGTGGGTGATGCGCACCGCCGAGTCGGTGGTGTTGACGCTCTGACCGCCTGGCCCGGACGAACGGTAGACGTCGATCTTGAGGTCGTTGGCATCGATCGTGACCTCGACGTCGTCGACCTCGGGCATCACCCATACGCCGGCAGCAGATGTGTGGATACGGCCCTGGGACTCGGTCACCGGCACCCGCTGGACTCGGTGGACGCCCCCTTCGTACTTCAGCCGCGCCCACGGCGCATCGCCCGGCTCGGCGGCGCCACGCGCTTTCACCGACACCTGCACGTCCTTGTAGCCGCCGAGGTCGGACTCGGTCGCGTCGATGATCTCGGTCTTCCACGCACGGCGCTCGGCGTATCGCAGATACATGCGCAGCAGGTCGCCGGCGAACAGCGCGGACTCTTCTCCGCCCTCCCCCGCCTTGATCTCGAGGATGATGTCGCGCTCGTCGTCTGGGTCTCGTGGCACCAGCAGACGTCGCAGCTTCTCCTCGGACTCAGCCTGGGCGGCCTCGATTGCCGGCAGCTCCTCGGCGAAGGCCTTGTCCTCCGCGGCCAGCTCACGCGCGGCAGCGAGGTCATCACAGGCGGCGTGCCAGGCGTGGTATGCCGCGACGGTGGGCGCCAGCGCGGCATACCGCTTGTTCAGCTTGCGCACGAGATCGTGGTCGGAATGGACCGCGGGCTCGGAAAGCCGTGCCTCGAGGTCTGCGTACTCCTGGACCAACGTGGCAGCGGACTCCAACATGACGCGCACCTTCCTGCAGGGCCCCTGGGACCCGCTTCTCACACAAGCTCGAACACGTTCGGACAAACAGCAACGCCGGCCCCACGACCATCAGGGTCGGGGACCGGCGTGCGGGGAAGCTACTTGTCGACCTTCTCGGCCGTCTCAGCCTTCTCGGCCTTCTTGCCATAGCGCGCCTGGAAGCGCGCGATGCGGCCACCGGTGTCAAGGATCTTCTGCTTGCCGGTGTAGAACGGGTGGCACTGCGAGCACACGTCGGACGAGATCTTGCCACTGTCCACGGTGCTGCGGGTCTGGAAGGTCGAGCCACAGGTGCAGGTGACCGTGGTCTCGACGTACTTGGGGTGAAGGTCGTTCTTCAACGTGTGCTCCTCGTGTTTGTGGCGGGGCCGGATCGTGTGCTCAGGGCTCCCTCGCACGCGGGAACCGGCTGCCAACACATCAGTGTGCCAGATCAGGCACGTATGCCGAAAACGTCCTCAGGGATGGAGTCATTCCCTTCAGGGCCTGGAGTGTGCGATGGCTCGTACAGCGGCAGGTCAATGACCACTGTCGTCCAGGTACAAGCCAACGAAGGTGAGCGCGACCGCCAGGAGCTGAGTGACTGTCATCTGTTCTCCCGGGCGAGAACCGCGTTGACGCGGTGCATCAGCTCACGCGGGCTGAACGGCTTGATGACATAGTCGTGGGCGCCTGTGGCGAACCCTGCGTCGATGTCGGCGTCGCGAGCGCGCGCGGTGAGCAGGATGACGTCGAGATCCTCGGTGGCCTCGTTCGCCCGCACTTTACGCCGCACGTCGATGCCGGACAGTCCCGGCATCATGACGTCAAGAATGGCCAGTCTCGGTAGATCGGCCTCGATGGACGCGAGCGCCGTGACACCATCCGCGAAGGCCATCGTCTCAAACCCGGCCTGGGTGAGCTTGTAGACGACAAGATCCAGGATGTCCTTGTCATCGTCGGCGACGACCACTCGGTTGTTAAGCAAATCGGTCATGGTGTTGGGACCTCAAAGATTCGGGGCGAGACGAACGGCTTGAGAAAAGAGAAGGAAGAAACCCCTGGAATCAATTGTGCGCGGCAGCACCTGAGGTCACAGGTGCAGCGTTGCACTATTTGCCTAGATGAATTCCACTACATTCCGTAGCAACCCACTATCTGAATACGTAAAAATGCGTAGCGAAAGCCCCGTTTAGAGCAGCTCTGGAGCGGCTTCTGCACACAACGTGATCCGGATGACATCCGGGCCAGATCAGTCGTCCTCGTCCATCTGGATCGATGACGTCTTCTGAACCTGCATGAGGAACTCGACATTGCTCTTAGACTTCTTGAGCCGGTCGATCAATAGCTCGATCCCCTGCTGCTGGTCGAGGGCCGAGATCACCCGACGCAGCTTCCAGACGATCTTCAGCTCCTCGTTGGCCATCAGGATCTCCTCGCGACGCGTGCCCGAGGGGTTGAGATCGATGGCCGGGAAGATGCGGCGCTCGGCGAGGTGACGCGAGAGACGCAGCTCCATGTTGCCGGTGCCCTTGAACTCCTCGAAGATCACCTCGTCCATCTTGGAACCGGTGTCCACCAGTGCGGTGGCGAGGATGGTCAGTGAGCCGCCGTTCTCGATGTTGCGCGCAGCACCGAAGAAACGCTTTGGTGGGTACAGCGCGCTGGAGTCGACACCACCGGACAGGATCCGGCCGCTGGCCGGGGCTGCGAGGTTGTAGGCGCGGCCCAGTCGCGTGATCGAGTCGAGCAGGATGACAACGTCGTGACCCATCTCGACCAGACGCTTGGCCCGCTCGATCGCGAGCTCGGCAACGGTCGTGTGGTCGGTGGCCGGCCGGTCGAACGTTGAGGCAATGACCTCGCCCTTGACCGCCCGCTGCATGTCGGTGACTTCCTCGGGGCGCTCGTCCACCAGGACGACCATGAGGTGGGCCTCGGGGTTGTTGGTGGTGATGGCGTTGGCGATGGCCTGCAGGATCAAGGTCTTGCCAGCCTTGGCCGGGCTCACGATCAGCCCGCGCTGGCCCTTGCCGATCGGTGCGATGAGGTCGATCAGCCGGGTCGAAAGGATATTCGGCTCGGTCTCCAGACGCAGTCGCTCCTGTGGGTACAGCGGGGTCAGCTTGCTGAAGTCGACGCGGCCGCGAGACTGCTCCGGCGTCAGACCGTTGATGGTATCCAGGCGAACCAGTGCGTTGAACTTCTGACGGGCCGGGATCTGCTCGCCTTCACGCAGGACCCGGACAGCGCCGGTGACAGCGTCACCCTTGCGCAGGTCGTTCTTCTTGACGATGCCCAGTGGCACGTAGACGTCGTTCTCACCGGGCAGGTAGCCGCTGGTGCGAAGGAACGCGTAGCTGTCGAGCACTTCGAGGATGCCGGCAACCGGCACCAGGACGTCGTCCTCATGGACAACATCTATGGCCTCGCTCTGGTTTTGGCCCCCGCCGCCCTCGCCCGAGCCGCCACGACGCTTGCGGTCACGGCTGCGCTGACGGTTCCGACGGCGACCGCCGGGCGTGTCGTCGTCCTGGTCGTAACGGCCACGGCTCTCGTTGTGGCCGCCCTGCTGGCGGTTGTCCTGCTGGCGGTTGTCACCGCGGTTGTCCTGCTGGCGGTTGTCCTGCTGGCGGTTGTCCTGGCGGTTGTCCTGGCGGTTGTCCTGGCGGTTGTCACCGCGGTTGTCACCGCGGTTGTCCTGCTGGCGTCCGTTCTGTCGGTCCGCCTGACGGTCATTCTGACGCGGTGCCCGTCCGTCGCTACGCGGGCCCGTCGCGGCCGGTGGGTCCACGGACACAGCGGTGTCCCCCTGGACCTGGCTGGCGACAGACGGCGCCACGTTGTCATCGGTCGCAGAGAGCCCGGCCGGGCGCTGTGCCCGGCGGGAGGCGCGGGCCGGCGCAGCCTGAGCGGCCGCTGCGGGTGCTGCGGAGGCGCCGTTGGCAGATGGTGAACCGCCTGCCTGGCTGGCCTTGATCGCGGTAACAAGGTCGCCCTTGCGCATCTTGGCGGTGCCGGTCAGACCCATGCTGCCGGCCATGCCATGGAGCTCAGCCAGCTTCATCGTGCTGAGGCTGCCGGCGCGCTTGGGTGTCTCGGCGGCAGCAGTGGTGTCCGTGCTCGCGAGATCGGTGGTGTTTGTCACGAAGGATCCTTCCCCCTCGTATTCGGTCCACGCAGAATGCCGGACCGGGGATGTGGTGTCAGGCGAACCCACGTGTGGGAAACACTGACGTTGGGAAACCACGTGAGCCGACGTGAGACGTCGCGTGCGCACAAAAAGACGCACTCGCGTAGTGGTTGGTGCACTTGTGATCGCCTCGATCAAAAATGATCGCCGGTAACCACCGGGGTGCAGAGTCAATATAACACCCCTCCCATCCGACCGCTGCTCGGGCGCCACACATGTGGCCGGAGATCCGAGCCTGCAGACGGCAGGTTCAGTCCTCAGCCACTCACTGCGGAGGCACGGGCCTCTCCAGGCTCACTCCCGTGACCGGTACCCCGGGCGCGAGCACCCGCCATACGGACTGGTCGCCCACAGCTCGGGCGCCCTCGATCTGCGTCGGTGTCGTGAGGACAAGCACGCTGGGCCCAGCGCCGGAGATGACGGCCGCGTGTCCCTTGCCGCGAAGGGTGTCCAGCAGCGCCATCGAGTCGGGGAAGGATGCCCGTCGCTGCTCCTGGTGCAGCCATTCGCGGGTCGCGGCCAGCAGCAGATCGGGGCGGCGAGTGACCGCCTCGACGAGCAAGCCGACCCGGGCGGAGTTCTGTGCGGCAATGTAGTGAGGGATCTGGCCGGGCAGGACCGCCCGTGCGGTGGCAGTCGCCAACTGGTCCGCGGGGACGAACAGCAGCGGTATGACGTCCTCGCTCATCTCGAGCTGGACCGAGTGGATCTGCCCCGGATCGACGTCATCCGACCAGGACAGGGTCATGCCACCGAACACGCTGGCGGAAGCATTGTCAGGGTGGCCCTCGATGGCGGTGGCGAGGTTGTTGGTGAAAGCCCGGTCAAAACTTCCGTCGAAGCTCCCGTCGGCGAAATCACGCCCGACTGCAAGGTCGCAGAGTCTCTGCGCCGCAACGATTCCGGCCACGATCGCACTCGCCGAGGACCCCAGGCCCCGACAGTGTGGGATGTCGTTTCGGGCGCTCAGGTGCAGGCCATCCGGAGCCTCGACTCCCAGCTGCTCCCAGGCTCGCACCATGGAACGGTGGACCAGGTGTCGCTCGTCACGAGGCACGTCCGCCGCGCCTTCACCCTCGACGTCGATGACCAGTCCGGGCTCAGTGGTCACCGTCACGACATAGTCGTCCCAGATTCCGAGAGCGAGACCTACGGAGTCGAACCCGGGGCCGATGTTGGCGCTGCTGGCCGGAACCCTGACGTGGACCGACGACCCTGCAACCAGCCTGACCAGATCGACCACGACGCTCAGCCCTCGAGCCCGAGGGCGGTGGCTGCGGTGACGGCGTCGAGCGACACGCGGGTAGGGACGTGCTCGACCCCGTCGAGGCCCTTGAGCGCCCAGGCCGGGTCCTTCAGACCATGGCCGGTCACGGTGCACACGATGCGCGCGCCTGGCGGGACCAGGCCAACGGCGTGCGCGGCCAGCAGGCCCGCCACGCTGGCGGCCGACGCCGGCTCGACGAAGATGCCCTCCCTGGCCGACAGGAGCCGGTGGGCGGCGAGAATCTGCGCGTCAGAGACGGCGTCGATCAGACCGCCCGAGTCATCGCGTGCCTCGACGGCCTGGCTCCACGAGGCGGGGTTGCCGATCCGGATGGCTGTGGCAATCGTGTCGGGATGGTCGATGGGATGGCCCTTGACGATCGGAGCCGCACCCTCGGCCTGGAAGCCCCACATCTTGGGCAATTGCGTTGCAGGACCTGGCTTCTCGCTGTCACGGTGGTACTCGCGATAGCCGCGCCAGTAGGCGGTGATGTTGCCGGCATTGCCGACCGGAAGACAGTGGATGTCAGGCGCGTCGCCGAGCACGTCGACGATCTCGAAAGACGCAGTCTTCTGGCCCTCGATCCGGGCAGGGTTGACCGAGTTGACCAGCTCGATCGGATAGGCCTCAGCCAGCTTGCGGGCCAGGGTGAGGCAGTCGTCGAAGTTGCCGTCCACCTGAAGCAGCGTGGCGCCGTGGGCGATCGCCTGACTCAGCTTGCCCATGGCTATCTTGCCCTCCGGCACGAGGACGCCGCAGGTCATACCGGCCTTGGTCGCATAGGCGGCCGCCGACGCGCTGGTGTTGCCGGTCGAGGCGCAGATCACGGCCTTGGCTCCGCGCCGCGCGGCCACCGATATCGCAGTGGTCATCCCACGATCCTTGAACGACCCCGTCGGGTTGACGCCCTCGTACTTGACGAAGACCTCGGCACCGACCAGCGATGACAAGTAAGCGGCTGGGATCAACGGGGTTCCGCCCTCGCCGAGGGTCACCACCGGGGCACCCGCGAGTGATGGCAACCGGTCGGCATACTCCTGGATGACTCCGCGCCAGAGATGGGCCATGATCACTCGCCTTCCACGCGCATCACCGAGGTGACGGCACGCACGGTGGACAGGTCGGCCAGCGCGTCGACGGTTGCCGACAGGGCCGCGTCAGAGGCCGTGTGCGTGACCACGACGAGGCTCGCGCGTCCTTCGCCCAGACTCTGGGGATCGGGCGAAAGCAGTTGCTGTCTCACGGTTTCGATCGAGACGTGGTGCTCAGCGAACGCCGTCGCGACCTGGGCGAGGACACCAGGGCGGTCGGCCACAGCGAGCCTGATGTGATAGCGCGTCATAGCCAACCCCATCGAGAGGATCGGCAGGTCGGCGTAGGCCGACTCACCGGGCCCTCGACCGCCGACGACCTTGTGCCGGGCCACAGCCACGACGTCGCCAAGGATGGCGGATGCCGTCGGGTCACCACCGGCACCGGGGCCATAGAACATCAGCTGGCCCGCAGACTCGGCCTCGACAAAGACAGCGTTGAAGGCCTCACGGACCCCTGCCAGCGGGTGGGTGCGCGGGATCATTGCCGGGTGGACGCGGACCGAGATGCCGCCGGCAGTGTCAGCGCCCTTCAACGGGTCACGGCCGCCACGGCCCTCTGCCCTGGTGCCGGGGATGCGCTCGCAGATGGCGAGAAGCTTGACGACACAGTCCATCTCGCCGGCCGCTTTGATGTCGGCAGCGCTGACCTCGGTGATGCCTTCGCGGTAGACGTCCTTGGCACCGACCCGGGTGTGGAATGCCAGCGAGGCGAGGATGGCCGCCTTGGCCGCGGCGTCGAACCCCTCGACGTCGGCCGTCGGGTCGGCCTCGGCGTAGCCGAGAGCCTGAGCCTGCTCGAGGGCGTCGCCGAAGGAGGCACCAGTCGTGTCCATCTTGTCCAGCACGTAGTTCGTGGTGCCGTTGACGATGCCCAGGATCCGCCGCACGTCGTCACCGGCGAGCGACTCACGCAGGGGGCGCAGCAGCGGGATGGCCCCCGCGACCGCCCCTTCGTAGTACAGGTCGACGCCGCACTCCTGGGCCGCCTCGTAGAGGCGCGGGCCGTCCTCGGCCAGCAATGCCTTGTTGGCGGTCACGACGCTGGCACCGTGCTTCATCGCCCTCAGGATCAGGCTGCGCGCCGGCTCGATGCCACCGATGACCTCGATGACCACGTCTGCCCTGGTGACCAGCTCTTCGGCGTCCACCGTGAACAGGGATGCGTCGACACCCGTCTCCGAGCGGCTCTTGTCAGGCCGCCGGACCGCGACACCGACGATCTCGAGAGGGCGTCCGATACGTGCCGCCAGGTCACTGGCGTGCTCGGTCAACAGCCGCGCCACGGACGTCCCCACGACGCCGCATCCGAGCAGCGCGACGCGCAATGGCGGCGTCTGGTGGTCGGTCTCGCTCACGATCGCTCCCTATGTTTCGGATCGGTCCGGTCAGTCGTGCTCATCCTGCCCGTTGACCACCCTGTGAACGCCGGCAGTCCCGACATGCGGCCAGTCGACGTCCAGCGCCAGCAGGTCGTCAATCGTCTCGCGCCGCACGATCTCGCGCGCTGCGCCCCCCCGAACCGCCACTACGGGCGGACGCGGCACATGGTTGTACTGGCTGGACAGGCTCCGGCAGTATGCGCCGGTTCCGGGGACGGCAAGGAGATCCCCCGCCACGATGTCGGAGGGCAGGAACTCGTCCTTGACCACGATGTCGCCGCTCTCGCAGTGCTTGCCCACGACCCTGGACAGCGCCGGAGTCGCCGCACTGGCGCGGCTCGCGATCGTGCAGGAGTAGTCGGCGTCGTAGAGGGCCGGCCGGATGTTGTCGCTCATCCCGCCGTCGACGGCGACATAGGTGCGGGAGGCGTTGCCGTCGAGCAGCACCTCCTTGACCATCCCCACCTCATAGAGGGTGAAGGTCGACGGCCCTGCAATCGCGCGTCCTGGCTCGATCGAGATCTTTGGGACCGGAACGCCCTCAGCCCGACACTCGCGCCCGATTATCTGCGCCATGCCAGTGGCCAGGTCGCGTGGTGACGACGGGTCGTGCTGGGTCGTGTAGGCGATGCCGAAGCCGCCACCGAGGTCGAGCTCGGGCAGGAGGATGCCATGTTCGCGAGAGATGTCCAGATGGAGCCCGATGACGCGGTGGGCTGCCACCTCGAAACCGCTGGTGTCAAAGATCTGGCTGCCGATGTGAGAGTGCAGACCGATCAGTGACAGGTATGCCGAGTGCTCCAGGACGCGGCGAACCGCCTCTGCCGCCTCTCCGCCGGCGAGACTGAAGCCGAACTTCTGGTCCTCGTGTGCGGTGGCTATGTATTCATGGGTGTGGGCCTCGACGCCGACGGTGACCCGAACCATGACAGGGGCCACGACATCGAGCTGCTCGGCTGCAGCGGCCACCCGCTCGATCTCCGCAAAAGAGTCAACGACGATGCGACCGACTCCGTAGCGCAGGGCAGCCTCGATCTCGGCAACGCTCTTGTTGTTGCCGTGGAGACCGATTCGGTCGCCGGGAAAGTCGGCTCGGATCGCCACGGCCAGCTCGCCACCTGAGCAGACGTCCAGACCCAGGCCCTCGTCGTGGATCCACCGTGCCACAGCGGTGCACAGGAACGCCTTGCCGGCGTAGTAGACGTCCGCGCCACCGCAGAGATCCCGGAAGACCTCGTCGAAAGCGTCTTTGAACTCTCTTGCGCGAGAACGGAAGTCGGCCTCGTCAATGACGTAGGCCGGCGTGCCAAACTCTCTCGCCACCTCGCGGATGTCGAGGCCACCAACGGTCAAAGCTCCGTCGTCGCCCCGACGGACCGAGCGCGCCCACAAGTCCGTGACCAGGGCGTTGACGTCATCGGGGGCGCGCAGCCACGAAGGGCCGCGGTGTCCGCCCTCGGCGTGCAGCGCACCGGCCTCATGCGCCCCCATCAGAGCCGCGCAGGGGACGAAACCCCAAGCAGGCCAAGGCCATTGGCCAAGACAACCCGGGTGGCCTCGTTGAGCCACAGCCGTGTGCGGTGCAGGTCGGTGATCTCCTCGCCGGCCTCGCGCGGGCGGACCCTGCAGTCGTCATACCACTTGTGGAAGTGGCCGGCGAGATCCTCGAGGTAGCGCGCAACCCGGTGCGGCTCGCGCAGCCTGGCCGCCTGGGCGACGGTTCTGGGGAAGTCCGCCAGAGCCGCCAGGAGCGCAGCCTCGGAGTCGTGGGTGAGCAAAGACGGGTCGAACCCGTCGGCAAGGTGCACGCCGTCCTCGCCGGCCAGCCGGGTGACGTTGCACGTCCTGGCGTGGGCGTACTGCACGTAGAAGACGGGGTTCTCGTTGGTGTGCCTGCGCAGCAGGTCCAGGTCGATGTCGATCATGGAGTCGGTCGAGGACCGGGTGAGCGCATAGCGCGCGGCATCGACTCCAACGGCCTCCACGAGATCCTCGAGCACCACGACGGTCCCGGCCCGCTTGCTCATTCGCACCGGCTGTCCGTCCTGGATCAGGTTGACCAGCTGGCCGATCAGGATCTCGAGGTTCTCGTGCGGGATGTCGCCGAACGCCGCGCACATGGCCATCATTCGCGCGACATAGCCGTGGTGGTCGGCGCCGAGCATGATGAACGCCCGGTCGAAGCCGCGCTCGCGCTTGTTCAGGTAGTAGGCCAGGTCACTGGAGATGTAGGCCGGCTCACCGTTGGACTTGATGACGACGCGATCCTTGTCGTCCCCGTAGTCGGTGGTGCGCAGCCATGTGGCGCCGGACTTCTCGTACATCACGCCCAGCTCGGTCAGCCGGGCGATGGCGCGGTCGACCGCACCGGACTCGTGCAGGTCGTTCTCGTGGAAGTAGACGTCGAACTCAACGCCGAAGTCGCGCAGAGACGCCTTGATCTCGGTGAACATGAGGTCGACGCCGAGCATGCGGAAGCGTTCGAGCGCCTCGGCGTCGGGACGGTCGAGGATTCCCAGCTCCCGCGCCATGACGGCAGTGGCAATGTCGCTGATGTACGGACCGGCATAGCCCTCCTCCGGGGCCGGGTCGCCCTTGGCTGCAGCCAGCAGGGAGGACGCAAACCGGTCGATCTGCACCCCGTGGTCGTTGAAGTAGTACTCACGGGTCACCTCTGCGCCGCAGAACTCGAAGATGCGCGCCAACGAGTCCCCCACGGCGGCCCAGCGGGTGCCGCCCAGGTGGATCGGCCCGGTCGGGTTGGCCGAGACGAACTCCACGTTGATCCGGTGGCCCGCTTCAGCGTCACCGCGACCGTAGTCAGGACCCGCCTCGACGATCGTCCGCACGAGCTCACCGGCGGACGCGGCGTCGAGCGTGATGTTGAGAAAGCCCGGGCCGGCGATGTCCACGGCCTTGATACCGCTGAGCGCGCCCAGGCGTACGGCCAGCGCTGAGGCCACCTCGCGGGGCGGCATACCGGCGCCCTTGGCAATCTGCAACGAGACGTTCGTGGACCAGTCGCCGTGCTCGCGGTTCCTGGGCCGTTCCACGCGCACCTCGTCGGGCACGACCACTGCAAGCTCGCCAGCGGCGACCGCTTCGGCGAGGGCGGTGCGGATGGCAAGCGCGAGCTGTTCGGGGGTCACCTCCACGATTCTAGGTGCGTCGTCATCTTGGACCCGCGCCCGTCTCAGACCCTGCCGCCCATTGCCAGGACGGCAATCACGGCCAACAGGTCGTCCGGATCAAACGGCTTGGCCACGAAGGCGTCGACGGCAGCCTGCTCGGCCTGGGCGCGGTGATGGGACTGGACCGACGCCGTGACCATGACGATCGGGATGTGCTCGAGCCTCGGGTCAGAACGGATCATCGACACGGTCCACCACCCGTCGCGCCGAGGCATGAGCGCGTCCACGGTGATGACGTCTGGCAGCGGCTGGTGCGGGTCCTCGAGGATCCCCAGCGCCTCCTGACCGTCGCCGGCCTCGACCACCTCATAGCCCTCGAGCTCGAGGTTGACCCTGATCAGGGTTCGGATCTGTGCGGTGTCGTCACAGACCAGGATCCGGCCGGCGCCGCTGCGGGGACCCACAGGGGAGGGGTCACCCTCAGTCGCACGGCCCCGTTCCATGATTGCCACACTAGGCTGCTAGCCTCGACGGCGCGGCAACCCGGTGCACAATGCGGGACGAAGTGCTGAACAATCTCGGCTTGGTCACTCAACCGGGATACCCAACCGGGCCATTGGCCCCCGTAGCTCAGGGGATAGAGCGCCGCCCTCCGGAGGCGGAAGCGCAGGTTCGAATCCTGCCGGGGGCGCCCAACTCATTCACGCGCTGACCTGCGCGTTTGCGATTTGCCCTCTTGGCCGACAGGTGGACCACATCGGCGTTTGGCAACAGATTGGCAACAGCAGAAGAGGGTTCGCTAACGGCAGGGGCCATTCGTTGTGCTGCTTTGGCGGCCTCGGCGCGGGCGTTGTCGAGTGCATCGGCCACTTCGTCGAGGCGGTCGTGGAACAGGTGCCCGTAGACGTCCATCGTCATCGCGGCGCTGGAATGGCCGAGCATCTGCTGTACGACCTTGACGTCGGCACCCGAAGCGATCGCCAGGCTCGCGGCCGTGTGGCGCAGCTCGTGAGGGTGCAGCCCGGGCACGCCGATCGCCTGAGCGGCCACGTCGAACCCAGTTCGGAAGATCGAGGCACGCAACGGCCCGCCACCGCGGACGCCGGTGAAGACCAGTTCGTCGGGCCGCTTGCCTTCGATGTGAACGTGTAGTTCGGCTACGAGGAACTTCGGGATCGGCACCTGTCGGCGCTCGTGGGTCTTGGGTGTCCCCCAGACCAGCCCCCTGCCCTGAACGACCGTGACGGACTCAGCGATCATGGCGCGGCGACGGCTGAGGTCGAGCCGGCTGACGCGCAGCGCGGC
>JBBRWQ010000039.1:0-28998 GCA_038249115.1 Actinomycetales bacterium | reverse complement strand
CATGAACGTCGCCCCGGCCTGGGCGTCCGCGAAGGCCTCACGCATCAGCGTGAGAGCCTGCGAGAACTTATCGATCATGTGTTCGAGTATAGACCAACCGACCGACAACCGCACCTCTTATCCACCACGAAAATCATTGCAACACAACGTATTTCGCACTCACAACCCAAACGGGAACGACCCGGCGTCAGCCCAGCCGAAGAGGAAGTTGGCTCAGTAGCGAACCCTGCTCGTCGACCAAGGCAACCTCCAGTGGCAGTGGCGCCCAGCGACACAGGGACACCCTGCCGCCATCCTCTCGGGCGGACGCCATCACATGACGCCATTCCGATGGCGGGCCCTCAGCGGCCTCCAGGACCCAGTAGCTCGTCTGTCTGGACTGCCCGGACTCAAGATGCGGACTCTGGATGATTCCCATTTCGGTGACAACGCGCACAGCGTCCAGGCCGGTCCCGTCCTTGACCTCACGCAACGCTGCCTCTCTGCGCGACTCCGTCGAACGTATGCCGCCAGCCGGCACGTGGGTGCCCAGCTCAGGGATGCCCTCATATTCGAAGACCAAGAGCTCCATTCGGGCACCGAGCCCTCGCACGACATACGCCGCGACCCTGGGTCCGGGCATCGACGTGTCGCTGCCTGGCGGAGAACCTGGTTTCCCTCTCTCAGGCTTCAAGGCCGGCTTCGGCCTTGCGCGCGAGATCTGCCCACTGGGTCTCATGGGTCGGCGGCACCTGGACCCATGCCTTCATCGGGCGGCCCGCCATCGGCTCGAAGAGATGCGCCCCTTCGAGCGCCAAAGCGTCTGCGTGATCATCCCCATTGAGCTTGAACACCATGTCGTCACCGCTGAGTCCCGCAAACGCCTTGCCACCACGACGTTTGATGGACGGCATGCCGAACATCGAGGCGCCGACAACGTCCAGCTCGTTCTTGAGTTCGTCGACGAGGGCATCAAGCCGCGCGCGACCAGCCGCGGTCGGCTGTGTCATCTTCGGTGGTTCCGTCATGGCCCGACTCTAGCGCCGGGAGGATGGGCACAAGCAGCGCGGAGCACCCGGTCCTGACCCGCGGCGTCCAGGCGAACGTGCAGAAGCAAAGGGCAGGAGCAAAGGGCAGGAGCGAACCGGTCAGCAGAATCGCGGGAGGTGGTGTGCCAACTGGCGTCCCCACCACTGCCAGTCCTGACTGACGTCATTGCCCCACAGGTCCAGCTGGTGCGCAATCCCCTTGTCACTCAGCAGCGCTGCGAACCTCCGCGTCGATGGCAGTGCGCCCGCGGGATGGGCCTCGTGTTCGCCCTGACCACACACGAGCAAGATCGAGAGGCGCTGACGCAGCCATGCCAGGTGGTCTTCGTCGAGACTGGCCACATAATCCGCAGGGTTGGTGAAGTGCGCCCCACCCTCGAGCTTGCCCGAGCCGTCCCGAGGCCCGTCATAGTTGCCCGACAGCCCAATGGCCAGGGGTGCCAGGTCGGCCCGCTGGAGGGCAAACTGCATGGCGTGGAAGGCACCCCTTGACGTGCCCAAGGCGATGACGTCCTCGTGGCCTCCGAGGACCTCAAAGATCGCGGGCATCACCGTCTGCTCGAGCCATCCCTGGTACAGCGCCTGCCTCTCCCCAGGTCCGCCGATCGAGCTCTGACCATGTTTCTCAACCGAGACTGCCCGGGCCAGTTCCGGCTCCTCGTCGAGGGAGTCCACACAGAAGAAGGTCACCCGCCCAGCGTCGACCAACCACTGCACCGCCGAAACCATCCCGTTGTCAGCAAATGCCTCAGCGCGACTCCCCTCCTTGGGGAACACCAGCACCGGGCGGCCGTAGTGGCCGTGCCGAATCACGCCCAGACGTCGATCAGACCCAGGGACGTCAAATTCCACACGTTCGCCACGCTCGCCAAGCACACCATCATCTTTGCGCAAGCGATCAGGGTTGCACAGCCGATCAGCGCACGTGATCTCAGAACAATGCGCTCATCAGCGCTCGACGGGCCTTCAGGACCCGCTCATCGTGCGCACCGACGACCCCGAACAACTCGACCAGGTGCTCACGAACGGTGTCGCGCTCATCGCCCTCGGTCGCACGAACCGTGTCGACAAGTCGTGCGAAGGCGTCCTCGACGTGGCCGCCCATGACGTCCAGGTCTGCCATCAGCATCTGGGCGGCGATGTCACCGGGGGCCTGTGCTGCGGCTGTGCGGGCCGCCTCTAGGTCGACGCCGGCCGTCCGCTGCATGAGCCCGACCTGGGCGAGGCCGACAGCGGCATCGCCGTCAGCGGGGTTCTGAGCCAACGCCTTGGTGTAGGCAGCGGCTGCAGAGTCAAGGTCGTTGCGCTCTATCGCGTCGAACGCCTCCTGGTGCAGCGGTGGCAGCTCTGGTTCGACGTCAGTCCCGCCAGAAGCCGGTAGCGAGACCCGGCCGGTCACGCCGTGCTCGGCCGCAAGCTTGAGCAGTTCATCGACGTACACCCGCACCTGCTCTGCGGACTGCACACCCTGGAACAACGGCACAGGCTGACCCGCCACCAACCCAAGCGTCATGGGAACGGACTGGACCTGGAAGGCCTGCAGCAGGCCAGGATTGGCGTCGACGTCGACCGTCACGACCTGGAACCGCCCTTCGTACGACGCTGCCACCGAGGCGATCACCTCGACGAACTCGACCGACGTCGGCGCCCGCCCGGACCACAGGACCACGACTGCCGGGACCTTTTCGGTGCCAGTGACGATGGCCTGGAAACCGCCGTCGGTTCCCTCGATGACTAGTCCTTGGGCCGATGTCACCGCAGCCTCAGATTTCGGCTGGCTGAGCGTTGACAGGTCTACGGCACCGTGAAGGCCTGCCGTGTTGATGGGGTGTGAAGTCATGACCCCATTGTCACCGACCTCGACCCGGTCAGGAGCCCGACCCCGCGACTACCTGCTCTGAGGCTGCAACCAGGACGGCTCGCCCCTTCGACTGCGGCACCTCGAACACGACGAACTCGAAGGTGGTGATCGAGGCCGACTTGGTGACCCGCTTCTTCCCGCTCAGCAAGACAAACGCCTTGTTCGATGCGGTGTTGACCGCCTGGCCCTTCTTCACTGTGACGAGGTCAGTGCGCTCGATCACCCCAAAGACCAGCGCATCGCCGTTGGCCTGCCGAACGGCATAGACGGAGCTGGGGACGACTTTATGGACCTGGGAGAACTTCGCCTGGGTCGAGACCGCCTTGGCGAGGCTGACAGCTCGAACACGCACCTGCGTGGAGAAAGGGTCCGCGACGAAAGGGGGGTTGGTCACGGCCTTTGCCGGAAATGCCATCCCCGCGGCGTACGCCCCCAAAAGTGCTGTGCCGCTCACCACGAGCCCGGCGCCGTTGGTCAACAGTGGCGAACCCTGAGCCAACGGATCGAAAGGCTTGACAGTGGACGACGGCAGCATCGTCGCGGACATGCTGATGCGGTACGGCGTCGCAGCGTCGGGTGACATCAGCAGGTGCAGGACCGGGAGGCTGCCCTCTGCGGCCACGGTCTGAGCAACCATGAGGCGTGGAAAGCCGGAGCCTCTCGAGACCGCCAGAAGCCGTGGTTGTAGCGGTGTCAGAACTGGGGATTTCGCGCTCACGGGCTGGACCGCGACCAGCCTGACCCTCGCCTTTGCGGCCCTCAGTGCCTCCCCCGTGTATGCCGTCGTGAGCGCCGCCTGGGCGGCCGCCCCGGTGGTCGCCTCGCCCTGCTGAGCCGCAGTGAAGTCCCGGATGAGGATGCTCTTGGCCTGGCCGACGGTCACGGGCGCCAGCGCGGGGTTCGCCTTCGGCGGCTCACGAATGCCCAGGACGGCGCGTCCGGCCCCGCAGCCGCTCACAGAGAACGAGGTAACGACACCGGCGATGATCAGGGCCATCGCGCGGACACTTCGGGTCATGTCCTCACCCTTGACCTTCTCGCCCGAATCGCAGCGATCCGTCGTGCTGTGTGGCGCCCACGACCCAGGTCGATGATGGCGAACGCCGCGATGATCGCGCCGATCAGAACCGCGGAAAGCGCCCCGAAGAACCAGGACCGCTTCGCCCAGGTCAGGGTCATGGTGACATTGGTCAACGCCGTGGCGTCACCTGAGGCGACCACAGCCATCTCAGGTGCCCTGCCCTGGTCGACGACCATCTCGGCTGTCCCCGCCCCTTCGGCGGATATCCGCCACACGTCTGCCTTGCTGATGTCTGGCAGTGCGCCGGATCCCGAGGCGCGAAGATCAAGAGTGCCGGCGGGATAGTGAACACCGCTGACCGTGGACAATGCGTGCCTTGCCAGAACAGCGCGAGCATCGGCGGACGACGCGGCTGCCATCCACAGCGCCCCCCCGTCGGTGCGGGTCACCTTGACCCGCACCGGGAAGTTGAGGGAGTTGAGCACGTCTGGTTCGACGACGATGGCGCCGGGCGCCTTTGAGGTAGCGCTGAAATGCGCCTCGCCAGAAGGGCCCATATTCAGGGCGGCCCAGGCGCCGAAGACAGCAAGGGCGATGCCCAGCGCACCCATGACAGCGCCGAGAACCTGACGTGCTGCTGCTGGCACGGGCACGTCTCTCTGTTGATGGTGGTCGCGTTGACAGTGATCCATCAGTCTAGAGTCGTGCCGGGCCAGGTGCGTACGGCTAGAATCGCGCGGGCTCCCGATAGACGCCCCAGACGTCGCGCAATGCGTTGCAGATCTCGCCCAGCGTGGCCTCGGCACGGACCGCATCGAGCATGGCCGGGACCATGTTCTGCGTTGTCCCTGCCACCTCCACCAAATGTCGGACCGCGGCACCGGCCGCAGCCTCATCGCGGGCAGCCTTGCGGGCGGCGAGCATCGACACCTGTTCCAGCTCTACCTCGTGACTGACCCGCAGGATCTCGAGCTCGTGGCTCACGGACTCGGTGTGGCAGTTGACGCCGACCACCTTCTTCTCACCCTTCTCGAGGGCGATCTGGTACGTGAAGGCCGCGTCCGCGATCTCGGACATGAACCAGCCGTCCTCGATACCGCGCAGGATTCCAGACGTCATCGGGCCGACCGCGTGCTCGACCCCGCCGTCCGGACCGGCTTTGCGGCCCAGCTCACCCATGGCGCGGATCTTGTCGAAGATCGCCTCGGCGTCAGCCTCGATCCGGTCGGTGAGGGCCTCGACGTACCACGACCCACCCAGCGGATCGGCGACGTTGACGACGCCGGTCTCCTCCATGATCACTTGCTGGGTGCGAAGCGCCACCTCGGCCGACTGCTCGGTCGGCAGAGCCAGGGTCTCGTCAAGAGCGTTGGTGTGCAACGAGTTGGTGCCGCCGAGGACCGCCGCCAGCGCCTGTACTGCGGTGCGTACGACATTGTTGATCGGCTGCTGGGCCGTGAGCGAGACACCTGCGGTCTGGGTGTGGAACCTCAGCCACTGCGCCTTGTCGGTCTTGGCGCCATACGTGTCACGCATCCATCGCGCCCAGATCCGGCGGGCCGCACGGAACTTGGCGATCTCCTCGAAGAAGTCGAGATGGCTGTCGAAGAAGAAGGACAGTCCGGGGGCGAAGACGTCGACGTCCATGCCTCGGGACAGCCCCAGCTCGACGTAGCCGAACCCGTCGGCGAGGGTGAACGCGAGCTCCTGCGCGGCCGTGGAACCGGCCTCGCGGATGTGGTAGCCGGAGACCGACAAGGGCTTGTATGCCGGGATGTTGACCGAGCAGTACTCCATCAGGTCGCCGATCAGGCGGAGATGCGGCTCGGGCGCGAACAGCCACTCCTTCTGAGCGATGTACTCCTTGAAGATGTCCGTCTGCAACGTGCCGTTCAGGATGCCCGGATCCACGCCCTGTCGTTCCGCCGCGACGATGTACATGCAGAACACGGGGACCGCCGGGCCGCTGATCGTCATCGACGTCGTCACATCGCCCAGGTCAATGTCCTTGAACAGGGTCTCCATGTCGGCAGCCGAGTCGATCGCCACTCCACAGTGACCAACCTCACCCAGGCTCAGGCTCTCATCGGAGTCACGGCCCATCAGGGTCGGCATGTCGAAGGCGACGCTGAGGCCACCACCCCCGCGGGACAGGATCATCTTGTAGCGCTCGTTGGTCTGCTCGGCGTTGCCGAAACCGGCGAACTGCCGGATCGTCCAGGGGCGACCGCGATGTCCGGTGGCGTGGAGCCCGCGGGTGAAGGGGAACTCCCCCGGCCAGCCGATCCGCTCAAATCCCGGGTATGCGGCCGCGACCTCTTCGTCGGAGCCGGAAGGACCGTAGACGGGGTCGACCTCCACCCCGGACAGCGTGGTGAAGTCCGCTGTCCGCACCAGGCCCTTGGCGAGGGCGGCGTCATACCGCTGCTGCCACCGCGCCTGGCCGGACGTCGGGGGGTCGGTGGTCTGCATGCTCTCCGTGGTCTCCGTATTCATGGCGACAATTTACTAGGACGTCCTACTAAATGTCACGGCTTGTCGCACACTGGCTTATCTGAGGGTTGACCCGCACCCCGGTCAGCCGCTGAAGTCGCCGGCCGCGATGCGAACCTTGCGGAGCAGGGCAAAAAGCTGCTCATGCTCGGCCTCGGTCAGCCCATCGAGGCTGAACCCGGTGGCCACCAGATCCTTGGTCGCCGCCTCCATGACCTCCCGTCCCTGGGGCGTGATCGTCGCCAGCATCCCTCGGCCGTCGTCCGGGTTGGGGGTCCGCTCCACCAGGCCCTGGGCCGCCAGGCGCTGAATGATGTTGGTGACGCTGGTGGGATGGACCATCAGCCGCCGCCCGATCTTGCTCATCGGCAGGCGCCCGTCGCGGCTGAACGCCAGCAGGACCAAGGCCTCGTATCGCGCGAACGTCAGTCCGTGTCGACCGACCGTTGCGTCGAAGTCGCCGAGAAGCAGTTGCTGAACCCGCAGGATCGAGGTTGCCGAGGCCATCGCGACGGGCTGGGATCGCGTCCCCCACCGAGAACGCCAGAGGTCGGCGGCACGACGGATCGGGTCAAACGGGAGCGCAACGGGTTTGGCCACCGGCCCAAGGTAGCGGGTTGTGAGTGGCAGCCCGGCCCGATCCGGGTCCGCGAGCAGGTTTGTGTCACCGCGGGCGGCTTCAGATCGCGCTGTCGGTGCACCAAACCAGCTAGGCGTTCCGGACCATTCGTATCTCAGAAGCGCCCGTGACTTCGTGGGGCTTGGTCGCGCCCTCGACTCCGAAACCGAAGCGACAGTAGAACGCTTGCGCGCGGGTGTTCTCCCTGACCACCCACAAGGTCGCAGGGCGCTCCGCGATGACCGCGGTGATGAGCTGATCCGCGACCCCGGTGCCGTGATGGTCGGCCAGGACGTTGATCGAATAGAGCTCCCAGGCTGTGGGAGCGTCGGGATCACGAGTGACGCCGGCGGTGGCGAGGCCGAGCATCGTCCCCGACTCGTCGACAGCCGCGGCCACTCTGGACTCGGGTTCGTCGACCTCGAGCCGTATCAGCCAACGCCCTGAGTTCGGCTTCTCAGCCTTCCTGGCGGCCAAGGGCCTGCTCCAGGCGCTCCACCTTGGCGGTGAGCTCGCCCTCGAAGCCCGGGCGGATGTCGGCCTTGAGGACGAGGCTGACCCTGGGTCCGAACTCTCCTATGGCTTCGCAGGCTCGGCGCACGACGTCCATGCACTCATCCCAGCTGCCCTCGATCGTGGTGAACATCGAATCTGTCCGGTGGGGAAGACCCGAGTCCCGCACGATCCTGACGGCCGCCGCGACAGCCTCGCTGACCGAACCCGTGGAGCCATCAGAACCGGACGGGGCAACAGAGAAGGCAATAAGCATGCTCACGAGCCTAGGCCCTAGGGTCAGGTGCGTGGCCGCGCGTCCCCTGCGGAACTTCGACTGGAACTCGCGTTCGTGCGGGCTGCATGGTCATGCCACCTACGCCCCCACCGAGCCTTCCCTTGCGGCACGGTTGCAGGCGACCACCCCATCTGGCCACGCGTGGCGCTGTTTACGCTGTGGCGCCTACGTCGTCGGCCCACCACACGGTTTTGGACACGCCGACGATGCTCCGATCGTGTTGCGTGGCAAGGCTCTTCGCGACACCTTTGTCCTGCGGTTCCTTGCGCTGGACAAAGGTGTGCGGGGCTTCCTGCTCCTCGCCCTCGCGTATGGCGTGTGGCGCTTCGACGGGTCCCGTGGCGCGCTGAGGCAGGTCCTCAACTCCTACCTGCCGGCTCTCGAACCACTGGCGTCCAAGTTCGGCGTCGACCTCGAGGAGAGCGGACCGGTCCGTTTGATCCAGCAGGCCCTCACGGCCAGACACTCAACCCTGCTGTTGGTCGCGCTCGGCATCCTCGCCTACGGCGCCCTTGAGCTGGTCGAGGCCTTCGGACTGTGGTTCAAGAAGCGCTGGGGCGAGTACGTCGCGGTCGTCGCCACGGCAGCCTTCGTCCCCCTGGAGATCTACGAGATCCTGGCCACGGTCACCTGGCTGCGCGTCGGCGCCCTGATCATCAACCTCTTCGCCATCGCCTATCTGCTGTGGACCAAGCGACTCTTCGGCTTCAGGGGCGGCCATGCCGCATTCGACGCAGAGCGCCACAGCGAGTCCCTGCTGGAGGTCGAGCGATCCGCCAGCCGCGAGGCGGCGCCCGACCACGGCTCGAAAAGCAGGTGACGACGGGCGTTCGCCGATGTCATCGTGGAGGCATGGATATCCGTCAGGTGAACGTCTTCGACGACGCCGAGCTCGAGCGTTTCCACGAGGTCGCGGAGCGCGCGGAGGCGTTCGAACGTCCTCACCACAGCAGCTGGTCGCTCGACGAGGCGAAGCTGGAGTTCCGCCGGCAGGACCCCACCGAGCGGGCCGAGGCGTGGGCGGCATACGACGAGGGGACCCTGGTCGGTGGGGTTTCGTTGTGGTTCCCGCTGCTGGACAACCTGACCAAGTGCTGGGGCGCTGTGGGCGTGGACCCGGACCATCGGTGTCGGGGGGTTGGCGCGGCGCTGGTCGCCCACATCGTGACGCGACTGGCACAGGAGGGTCGCACCACGATGGTGACTGAGTCCGCCTACCCGTTCGACCGCCGGGAGGACCATCCCTATCGCCGGTTCGCCGAGGCCAACGGGTTCACCGTCGCCATCGACGAGATCCGCCGCATCCTTCCGTTGCCGGTCGACCCGGCGCTATTGCAAACACTCGCGATCGAGGCAGCACCGCACCACGCGGAATACCGGATCGAGTCGTTCCTGAACGACCTGCCCGATGAGCTGCTTGCGTCCTACTGCGCCCTCCACAACCAGCTCGGCGTCGACGCACCGACGGGCAACGTGGACTTCGAGCCCGAGTCGATGACCCCGCAGCTGTGGCTCGATCGCCTGGTGGAGGAGAAGGAGCTGGGTCGCACCAGGTTCTCAACTGTCGCGCTCGACAGGAATGACGCCGTGGTCGCCTATACGGACCTCATCTTGCCGCCGGACCCGAGCCCCGACGTCTGGCAGTGGGGCACGCTCGTTCACCGGGACCATCGTGGCCACCGGCTGGGTATGGGGGTCAAGGTCCACAACCTACAGCGGCTTGACGCCGCGGACTCGGGCCGCACTCGTGTCCTGACCAGCAACGCAGAGACGAACCGACACATGGTCGACATCAACGTGAGGCTCGGTTTCGAGGCCGTCGAGGTCTGCCCGATGTTTGAGCTGCGGATCGACAACCCCGTCAGCACGCCGACCGAGCATCGCGCTCAGGTCAGCGCGTCGACCACCTGATCGGCGGCGGCATAGGGGTCGGAGCTGCCGTCGACCACCTGGGCAGCCAGCTCGTCCACTCCCTGGCCGTGTCGCAGGTCGCCGATGCGCGCACGCAACGCCTGTATGGCGATCGCCTCGATCTCGTCGACCGCCCGACGCACGCGGCGCTCACGCAACGTCCCGGAGGCCTCCATCCAGGCGAAGTGATCGTCGATAGCGGCCATGACCTCTGCGATGCCGTCGCCGCGAGCGGCGACGGCCTTCAGGACCGGAGGACGCCAGGAGCTGGGCTCAATGCGGTCCCCCAGGCTGATCATGTGCCGGATGTCGCGAACGGTCGCGTCAGCCCCCTCGCGGTCCGCCTTGTTGACCACGAAGACATCGCCGATCTCCAGGATCCCGGCCTTGGCTGCCTGGATTCCGTCCCCCATCCCTGGGGCCAGAAGCACCATGGTGGTATCGGCCAGCCCAGCCACCTCGACCTCGCTCTGACCCACCCCTACCGTCTCGACGAGCACCACCTCACAGCCCGCGGCGTCCAGGACGCGCAGCGCCTGAGGAGTTGTCCAGGAGAGGCCACCGAGGTGACCACGGCTGGCCATTGAACGGATGTAGACGTCGGGATCCAGCGCGTGGTCCTGCATCCGGATCCGGTCACCGAGCAACGCGCCACCGGAGAAGGGAGATGAGGGGTCGACGGCAAGAATGCCGACCCTCTTGCCCCGGGCGCGCAGGACACCGACCAGCGCGCTGGTCAGGGTGGACTTGCCCACGCCGGGGCTGCCGGTGATGCCAATGATGTGTGCTCGACCGGTATGCGGTGCAAGAGCGGCCATCACCTCGCGTAGCGCAGGGTGCGCGTCCTCGACCAGCGAGATCAGCCGGGCAACGGCGCGTGGCGCACCTGCCCTGGCCGCCTCGACCAGGGCAGGGACATCGACGGATCGTTCTGCCATCAGCGGACAACCGGTGCGGCGGTCGGCAAAGAAGAGGCCGCCGCCCGGATCACGGTCACGGTTCCGGTCACTGCTTGGGAACGCGCACGATCAGTGCGTCGCCCTGGCCGCCACCACCGCAGAGAGCGGCAGCACCCACGCCACCACCACGTCGCTGGAGCTCCAGGGCGAGGTGCAAGGTGATGCGGGCGCCCGACATGCCGATTGGGTGCCCGATCGCGATCGCACCTCCGTTGACGTTGACCTTGCCGGAGTCGATGCCGAGCTTCTTGGTGGATGCGAGCCCCACCGCAGCGAACGCCTCGTTGATCTCGACCAGGTCGAGGTCGGCAGGCGTGATGCCCTCCTTCGCGCAAGCCTTGGCAATCGCCTGCGCGGGCTGGCTCTGCAGCGTGGAGTCTGGACCGGCGACGACCCCGTGAGCGCCGATCTCGGCGAGCCAGGACAGACCCAGCTCTTCGGCCTTGGCCTTGCTCATCACCACGACCGCGGCGGCTCCGTCGGAGATCTGTGATGCCGAGCCAGCAGTGATGGTGCCGTCCTTGCTGAACGCGGGACGGAGCCCGGCCAGACTGTCGACGGTCGTGTTCGGGCGGATGCCCTCGTCGGCCTTGAACAGGATCGGGTCGCCCTTGCGCTGGGGAATCGACACCGCGACGACCTCGTCGTCATACAGCCCGTCCTTCCAGGCGCGCGCAGCCAGCTGGTGACTGCGGGCCGAGAACTCATCCTGCTCGGCGCGGGTGCACTGAACGTCGCCGACATTGCCGGATTCGGTCAACAGACCCATGCCCTGGTCGGTGAACGCGTCCCACAGGCCATCGCAGTCCATGTGATCGCGCAGCGTCACGTTGCCGTACTTGAAGCCCTCGCGGCTCTTGTCCAGCAGGTGCGGAGCGTTGGTCATCGACTCCTGACCGCCCGCCACGACGATCTCGAACTCGCCGGCTCTGATCAGCTGGTCCGCGAGGGCGATCGCGTCAATGCCCGACAGGCACACCTTGTTGATGGTCAGCGCAGGAACGGTCATCGGGATGCCGGCCTTGACCGCCGCCTGACGTGCGGGGATCTGCCCGACGCCGGCCGTCAGCACCTGCCCCATGATCACGTAGTCCACCTGGTCGCCGCTCACGCCCGCCTTCTCCAAGGCCCCCTTGATGGCTATGCCACCGAGGTCTGCCCCCGAGAAGTCCTTCAGGGAGCCGAGAAAGCGACCCAGCGGGGTACGCGCTCCGGCGACGATCACGGACACGGGACGTTCGCTCATGGCAGTTCCTCCAACAACAGATGTGAGTGATGGGCGGGCTGAACAAGCTTGGGGACAACCGGGCTTCACCGTAACTCTAGCGGCGGCGGGCGGCGGGCGGACCGTGGCGACCGACACACCAACGGCCCTGCCCGCCCCGGCGACGGGCTGTTGCCCCCGACGCCTATTCTGGTTTTCATGACTGAACCACTAGCCGACCTATTCACCGCGATCGACCACGTCGGCGTGGCCGTGAGCGACATCAATGCGGCAATCGCCTTCTATCGCGACACCTATGGCATGACCCTCGTCCACCAAGAGACCAATGAGGAGCAGGGTGTCCACGAGGCGATGATGGCCGTGGGTGAGTCCGGCTCCTTCGTCCAGCTGCTCGCGCCCGTCACGCCCGAGTCGACTATTGCCAAGTTCCTCGATCGCTCGGGCCCCGGGGTCCAGCAGGTGGCCTACCGGGTCGCCAACCTCGACGCAGTGTCCCGGACGTTGCGGGAGCGCGGAATGCGTCTCTTGTATGACGGAGCGCGCCGAGGCACCTCGAACAGCCGGGTCAACTTCATCCACCCGAAGGACGCCGGCGGCATCCTGGTCGAGCTGGTCGAGCCGGCTGCTGAGCACTGAGGGCCGCTCTGGGTCGGAGATGAAGGGAGTTTTTCCCCTCGTCTCCGACCCGTCTCACGCGGCGGTGAGACACGTCACCGTGCAGGGAAGTCTCATACCCTTCCCCTGTCGGCCTACGCACAAGTAGTTTCAGCCCAGACGCCCGGCCCTGACTTGCCCGACCGTTTCTGAGGAGTATCACGATGCAGGCCATTCTCGACGCGATCCTGTCAGGTGACCGATCGCCGGATACCTTTGCCGCACTTGAGATCCCGGCGAGGTACCGCGCCGTCACGGTGCACAAGGACGAGGTCGACATGTTCGCCGGGATGGCCAGCCGCGACAAGGACCCGCGCAGGAGCCTGCACGTCGAGGATGTCGATGTCCCAGAGCTGGGCCCGGGCGAGGCGATCGTGGCTGTGATGGCCAGCGCCATCAACTACAACACGGTGTGGACCTCAATCTTTGAGCCGGTGTCGACCTTCGGCTTCC
This sequence comes from Actinomycetales bacterium, assembly GCA_038249115.1. Taxonomy (GTDB): domain Bacteria; phylum Actinomycetota; class Actinomycetes; order Actinomycetales; family Dermatophilaceae; genus UBA4719. Next base: position 15,984 of record JBBRWQ010000039.1, on the reverse strand, counting down.
TCGAGCGCTATGGCCGGGTCTCGCCCCTGACCAAGAAGCACGACCTGCCCTATCACGTGGTCGGCTCGGACCTGTGTGGCGTGGTGCTGCGGACGGGCCCAGGTGTCAACGCCTGGAAGCCCGGCGACGAGGTGGTAGCGCACTGTCTGTCCGTTGAGCTTGAGCATGCCGACGGTCACAATGACACGATGCTGGACCCCGAGCAGCGGATCTGGGGTTTCGAGACCAACTTTGGCGGTCTGGCGGACCTCGCACTGGTCAAGACCAACCAGCTGATGCCCAAGGCCAGGCACCTCACCTGGGAGGAGGCTGCCTCGCCCGGGCTGGTCAACAGCACGGCATACCGGCAGCTGGTCTCGCGCAATGGCGCAGGGATGAAGCTCGGCGACGTCGTCCTGATCTGGGGCGCCAGCGGCGGGCTGGGCTCCTATGCGACGCAGATGGCGCTTGCGTCCGGCGCTACTCCGATCTGTGTGGTCTCCAGCCCGGACAAGGCCGAGCTCTGCCGCAGGATGGGCGCAACGCTGGTCATCGACCGTAGTCACGAGACCGGCGAGGGTTATCGGTTCTGGAAGGACGAGAAGACACAGGACCCGCGAGAGTGGAAGCGCTTCGGGGCCAAGATTCGAGAGCTGACTGGTGGCAAGGACCCCGACATCGTCTTCGAGCACCCTGGGCGTGAGACCTTTGGTGCCAGCGTTTTCGTCACCCGCAAGGGCGGCACCATCGTGACCTGTGCCTCGACCTCAGGGTTCATGCACGAGTACGACAACCGTTACCTGTGGATGAGCCTCAAGCGAATCGTCGGCTCGCACTTCGCCAACTATCGCGAGGCATGGGAGGCCAACGACTTGATCAACCGTGGGCTCATCCACCCGACCCTGAGCAAGACGTACTCCCTGGACGACGTCGGACAGGCTGCGTACGACGTCCACCGCAACCTGCACCAGGGCAAGGTCGGCGTCCTCGCCCTCGCCCCGCGGCCCGGCCTCGGCGTCACCGACCCGGAAAAAAGGGAAGTGTACCTACCCGCTATCAACCGGTTTAGCGACACGTGATATAAGGTTTTGCGTCCACAGTCTGAGATAGACGCCATTTAGTCTTTCAGGGACTCGGTCTGTAGCCTACAATCGCGCGGTCTCCAAGATCAGGGGCCTCGCTTCAGGTGGACAAAGAGGTCCATCTGGGGCAACTCACGCGACGAGTGAAGGGGCCGCACGATGGCCAGCACAGTCCTGGAGACACCCGACGTCGGCGAGGCACTCGACCAGGGAATGCGGTTCGGCCATCCTCGTGGCCTTTCCACGCTCTTCTTCACCGAGGTGTGGGAGCGGTTCAGCTACTACGGCATGAGAGCGCTCCTCGTGCTCTTCATGACGGCCGCAGCCTCCGGAGCGAATGCCGGACTGGGGATGGACGTCAAGACCTCGACCGCCATCTACGGCCTCTACACCTCAATGGTCTACCTGCTCGCCCTGCCCGGCGGCTGGGTCGCCGACAAGCTGTGGGGCCAGCAACGCACGGTCTTCATCGGCGGCTGCATCATCGCGCTGGGGCACTTCACCCTGGCCGCGCCGCTGATCGGGATGCCGGTCCTGCCGACTTTCTTCGCCGGGTTGTTCTTCATCATTGTCGGCACCGGGCTGCTCAAGCCGAACGTCTCCAGCATCGTCGGCCAGCTGTACGACGTGCGGGCAGGTGTGCTGGGAACGCAGAACCCGAACAGTGCCGACACAAAGACCCTCGGCGCCAAGCGCGACGCGGGCTTCTCCATCTTCTACATGGGCATCAACATGGGCGCGATCATGGGCCCGTTCCTCTGCGGCACCGTCGGTGAGAAGGTCAGCTACCACTGGGGCTTCTCCATCGCCGGTTTCGGCATGCTCATCGGTCTCATCCAGTACCGCCTGGGTTCCAAGTACCTCGGTGAGGCCGGACTGCACACGGACAGCGACGACACCGCGGCCAAGGCCGCGCTGTCGCGCAAGTTCTACTCCGTCACCGCAACGATCCTGGCCACATTGGCCCTGCTGGTCTGGCTCGGGGTTTCAGGCGTCATCGGCATGTCGGTGACCACCGTGGCGCTCTGGCTTGGCTACGGCATCGTCGTGCTCGCTGCGGCCTACTTCGGCTACGTGCTGCTTCGCGGCGGCTACGGCTCCGAGGAGAAGCGCCGCATCTGGGTCATCGTCTGGCTGTTCATCCTCGCCGCGATCTTCTGGTCCGGTTTCGAGCAGGCCGGCTCATCGATGAACCTGTTCGCGAACGAGCTCACCAACCGCAACATCATGGGCTGGGAGATGCCGACGTCGTGGTTGCAGAACGTCAACCCGATCTTCATCATCCTGCTCGCTCCGGTCTTCGGCTACCTGTGGACCTGGCTGGCGCGCAGGAACAAGAACCCGTCCATCCCGCTGAAGTTCGCACTCGGCCTCGCCGGCCTGTCAGCCGGTTTCTTCGTGCTGGCCTGGGGCGCCGCGGGCGCGACCAAGGAGGGGTCTGTGGCGATCACCTGGCTGGTCGTGACCTACTTCCTGCACACCGTGGGCGAGCTGTGTCTCTCCCCGGTCGGACTGTCCTCGATCACCAAGCTCGCCCCGCGCAACCGGATCAGCCAGATGATGGGGCTGTGGTTCGTCGCGGCAGCGCTCGGAAACCTGTTCGCGGGTCTGACAGCGGGAACACTGGAGAACAAGACGCCTGCCGCAGTGTTCACCAGCGTGGCGATCTATGTTGGAGCTGCCGGCGTCGTCGCAGCGGCCGGTGCGCCCTTCGTCAAGCGCGTCATGGGCAAGATCGAGTAGAGGAGTTTCACATGGCAGCCAGTTCTGAGCTCACCACACGGATGGATGGGGCCCGGAGCGGGCTGCGTGGGTCAGGCTTCGATGCGCTTCTGGTCACTCCCGGCGCAGATCTGCGCTACCTGACCGGCTATGACGCCCTCCCTCTGGAGCGGCTGACCTGTCTGGTGCTGCCTGCCATTGGCGAGCCGCACCTGGTGGTCCCGGCCCTGGAAGTACCGGCCGCGCAGGCCTCGCCCGTCTCGGGGCTCGGTGTACAGATCACGCCATGGCAAGAGACCGAGGACCCGGTGGCGCTGGTGAGCAGCCTCCTGGGCGGCAACACGGCCACCAGGGCCATCACCGTCGCCCTGGACGACCACATGTGGGCAGAGAAGGTGTTGAAGCTTCGTGTCGCCATGCCGCACGCACACCAGGTCGCCGCAGGACCCCTGCTGCAACAACTTCGGATGCGTAAGAGCACGGCCGAGATCCAGGAGCTGCGCAACGCGGCTGCCGCGATCGACCGGGTTCACGCCCGGATGGCGGAGTGGCTGCGGGTCGGCCGCACCGAGCGCGAGGTGGGGCGCGACATCGCCGACGCCATCATCAGCGAAGGTCACGCCCGGGTCGACTTCGTCATCGTCGCCTCGGGGCCCAACGGGGCCAGCCCGCACGCAGAGGTGTCAGACCGGGTGATCGAGGCCGGCGATCCCGTGGTGGTCGACATCGGCGGCACCACGGAGGCGGGCTACTGCTCGGACGAGACCCGTACCTATGCGCTGGGCGATCCGCCAACCGAGTTCAGCGACTACTTCGCCGTGCTGTTGAGTGCCCAGCTGGCCGCCTGCGAACATGCCCGTCCAGGGGTGACTGCGGAGTCGGTCGACGCGGTGGGTCGCGACCTGATCACGGCCGCCGGGTACGGCGAGGCGTTCATGCACCGCACTGGTCACGGCATCGGGCTGGAGACCCACGAGGAGCCCTACATCGTGGCCGGCAACAGCACCGTGCTCGAGCCCGGGATGGCGTTTTCCATCGAGCCGGGCATCTACCTGCCAGCCAGGCACGGTGCCCGGATCGAGGACATCGTGACGATCACCGAGGAAGGCTGTGAGCGGCTCAACCTGCGGCCGCGGGACCTGGCCGTGCTGCCTGCCTGAACCGGCCCATTAGGCTCGGCGCGGGAGGTCAACACTGATGTTGAAGCGATGGTCCGACTTTCGTCAACGGCAGCGTGAGCTTCTGCGCGCCAGCAACGCACCGACCCCGATCCTGCAGCAGGGCCCTGACGGCCCTGACAGCCCTGAAGGAGGCGAACAGCCGCAGGAGCAGCCTGAGCGCGACCTCCTTCACGACGCCCTGTCGCTCGGATCCCGCGGACCCGACGGGCATCACGACTACGGCACGGCCGGAAGACCGCTCAACCGAACGTCGCCGTTCTACATCGGGTTTGTCGGAGCGTTCGGCGTGCTCGTCGCCTATGGCCTGTTCAGGACGCTGGGCCAGCTCACCGCGGTTATCACCCTGTTGGTGGTTGCCTTCTTCCTGGCCCTTGCCCTCAACCCACTGGTCGAGGAGTTGAACAGCCGCGGGCTACGACGGTCGATGTCTGTGGCGATCGTCTTCGCCGGGCTGATCGCCGTGTTCACGGCACTCGGATTCGTCGTGGTGCCGCCAGTGGTCCAACAGGGTGGTCTGCTTGCCGACAACGCGCCGAAGTACCTCGACAACCTGCTGAGCAACCAGTTCATCCAGGACGTCGACAGCCATTACCACGTGCTCCAAAAGTTCCAGGTCGAGTTCGAGAAATTGGTGACAAACGGCGACTTCATGAGCGCAGTCTTCGGCGGAGTGCTCGGCGCAGGCAAGGCGCTGGCCTCCGGATTCTTCGCCTTCCTCACCGTTCTGGTGCTGACGCTCTACTTCCTCTCCTCCCTGCCCAAGGTGAAGGTCGCGGCATACGGCCTGGTGCCCCGCTCGCGTCGGCCGCGCTTCACTTCGCTGTCCGAGGAGATCATGCGTCGCGTCGGCAGCTACGCAATAGGCCAGGTGGCCGTCGCGACCATCAACGCGTTCTTCAGCTGGGTCATGATGTCGATCGTCGGCATCCGCTATGCCGCCGTGCTGGCCGCCGTCGTCGGCTTGCTGGGGCTGATCCCCATGGTCGGTGCTTCGCTCGGTGCGGCCGTTGTCTGCCTGGTCGCCCTGTTCGACGACCCCGCCAAGGCGGTGATCGCACTGGTCTACTACGTGGTCTATCAGCAGCTGGAGAACTACGTCGTCGCGCCCAGGATCATGCAGCGCACCATCTCCGTGCCCGGCGCCGTCACGGTGATCGCCGCCCTGGCAGGGGGCGCTCTGCTCGGGGTTCTCGGCGCCCTCCTCGCGATCCCCGTGGCCGCCGGCCTCTTGCTCATCTACGAAGAGGTGCTGGTTCCGCGCCAGCATCAGACCTGAACGCTCACAACGCAGTCCGCTGGATCGGCCGCTAGGTGACGGACGCGGTGGCCACATCTCCGTGCCAGGTGGTGGGCAGTGGCCCGAAGCCAGGGCGCACAGTGTCGACGATCTCGTCGAGCACCCGGCGTAGATAGGGCTCCCCCACCCACAGATGCTTCGCGCCCTCAACCCCGACCACCCTGGCTTGGGGTATCGCTGCGAACCGCTCCACTGCCTCGTCGGGCCGAAGGTAGTCGTCGAGCCCGGGTACGAGCGCAACCACGGACCTGCCCGAGTCCGCCCACCCCCGCAGGTCCTCGAGGGTGCTGAACTGCAACGGCGGGCTGAGCAGGATGGCGCCCTCGATCGCAGGGTCGTTGCCGTACATCAGCGCAAGGTCCGTGCCGAAGGACCAGCCGAGCAGCCAACGGTTCACCAGGGCCGGGGCCTCGGCGAACTCGGCGAACTCGATGGCCGCCGCAACGTCGAAACGTTCATCCCTGGCCTCGTCGTAGCTGCCTTCGGACGTACCACGCGGTGATGTCGTTCCGCGGGTGTTGAACCGAAGAACGGCGATATCGGCCAGGGCGGGGAGCCGATAGGACGCCTTCCTGAAGACATGGCCGTCCATGAACCCGCCGTGGGTGGGCAGCGGGTGCAGGGTGATCAGCGTCGCGACCGGGTCGCGACCGAGTGGCAGGGCCAGCTCGCCGACCAGTCGCAGGCCATCGGCCGTGTGCAGCTCGATGTCCCGCCGGCGGGCCGGCAGGATCGTGCTGGCCCGAATCATATGTGTGCCAACGGTATTCATCGGCAGTCAGCATTCATCGGCATGCATTCATCGAGTGGATCCTTTGGGTTTGCGTCGGCCACGCGCGGCCCAACAGGGGGTATGCCAATGCCGTCGGTCCTCCAGGCCGCCCATGCCCTCAGCGGGCCAGGCGACGACATGCGGTATGCCGGGAGGCACCTCCTGCTGGCAGCCCGGACACCGGAACAACTTCGTCGAGCTGGCACCGGTGACGTGCCTGACGAACCATTCGCCGTCGCTGTGGAACTCGCGGCGTTCGACCCCACCGATGGCCCGGTTCAGATCGAGCTCGGTGTCCTCACGGCGGCGGCGATGGGGTCGGGACATGAGCCGATTGTCGCAGGCGCAGGCGTAGGTCCTAGACGTAGGTCCTAGGCGTAGGTGCGAAAACCTCGCCCCACCTTGCGGCCGAGGTAGCCGGCGGTGACGAGGTGCTCGAGCAGCGGCGCCGGGGCGAACCCGCGTTCGCGGAACTCGAGATAGAGCTCGCGCTGGATGGCGAGCGAGACGTCAAGGCCGACCGCGTCGAGAAGCTCGAACGGACCCATCGGGTAGCCACAACCGGTCTTCATGGCCGTGTCCATGTCGTCGGCGCTGGCGTAGTGCGCCTCGAGCATCTTGACCGCGTCGTTGAGGTAGGGGAAGAGCAGCGCGTTGACGATGAAGCCGGCGCGGTCCCCGCAGGTCACCGGGTGCTTGCCGATCTTTCGACACAGGTCCTGCACCGTGGCCACGACGTCGTCCGCAGTCGAGACGGTGTGAACCACCTCGACCAGCTTCATGATCTGGGCAGGGTTGAAGAAGTGCATGCCCACGACGTCCTGCGGTCGCCTGGTCACCGCAGCGCACTCGATGACCGGCAGCGAGGAGGTGGTCGTGGCCAGGATGGCGCTCGACTTGCAGATCTCGTCGAGGTTCTCGAACAGCGCCTGCTTGACCTTGAGGTCCTCCACGACTGCCTCGACCACCAGGTCGACCTGGGACAGGCTCTCAAGCAGGGTGGTTCCCTGCAGACGCGCGGCAGCCGCGTCGCGGTCGTCCGCTGTGAGCTTGCCGCGCTGTACCGCCTTCTCCAGGCTCTTGGCGATATTCGCCTCGACCGCCTCGACCTTGGCCTGGGAACGAGCTACGTATGTCACCTCATAGCCGGCCTTCGCGAACACCTCGATGATCCCGGTCGCCATCGTGCCGGAGCCAACCACACCTACGGTTCTCACGGTTCTCAGGCCACCCTCGCGAGCCCCTGCGAGGGGGGTGAGGTGGTCAGCGACGACGGTGGAACTACCGGCCTCGTCGTAGGTGTAGAAGCCGCGGCCGGTCTTGCGACCCTTGAGCCCGCCGGTGACCATCTGCTTGAGAATAGGGCTGGGCGCGTGCAAGCGGTCGCGCCCCTGCTTGTACATCGTGTCCAGGATCTCGTAAGCCGTGTCAAGACCGATGAGGTCCATCAGTGCAAGTGGGCCCATCGGCAGACCGCAGCCGAGCTGCATTGCGGCATCAATGTCCTCACGTGTGGCATAGCGGCTCTCGTACATGTCGACCGCATGGTTGAGATAGCCGAACAGCAGTGCGTTGGCGATGAACCCGGCCTTGTCGCCGATGACGACGGGCACCTTGCCGATCTGCTCAGCGAGCGCCTTGACATCCTCAACAACGACCTCATCGGCCACGACGGTCCGGATCACCTCGACGAACTTCTGCACCGTCGCAGGGTTGAAGAAGTGCATGCCCACGACACGGCGCGGGTGCTCGGTGGCGACCGCGATCTCGGTGACGGACAGGCTGGAGGTGTTGGTCGCCAGAATCGCGTCCGGCTTCACGATCTGGTCCAACCTGGCGAAGACGTCGCGTTTGAGATCAAGCTGCTCGGGTACGGCCTCAACCACGAGGTCGCACTCGGCAAGATCGGCCAGGTCGGAAGTGAAGCGCACCCGGCCGAGCAGCTCGGTCTGCTGCTGGTCGGTCAGCTTGCCGCGCGAGAGCGCGCGGTCGGTCGACCGTCGAAGGACCCCCTGGCCCTTCTCGACGGCCTCCTGGGAGACCTCGACCGCCACGACATCAAGGCCGCTGCGAGCGAAAACCTCCACGATGCCCGCACCCATGGTGCCGAGTCCGATCACGCCAACTGTCTTGAAGTCACGAGCCATGCCGCGAGTCTGTCAGAGCGCCAGAGGGCAGGCGAGGGCGCACCGGCGAGGTGGTGGTCACATTCCCGCGGCGCCGGCTTCGGTAGGCTGCCGGGGTGCGTGTGGTCATAGCTCGGTGCAGCGTGGACTACCAGGGACGACTGCTGGCCCATCTGCCGTTGGCGACCCGGCTGTTACTCGTCAAGGCCGACGGGTCCGTCCTCGTCCACAGCGACGGCGGGTCATACAAGCCGCTGAACTGGATGTCGCCTCCCTGCGCGATGGCCGAGGTCTCCCCCGAGGATCACGAGATCGCCGACGGTGTCGAGTCTGTCTGGGTGGTCCAGCATGCCAAGTCCGAGGACCGCCTCCGGGTGCTGCTCCACGAGGTCCTGCATGACTCGGCCCACGATCTGGGCGTGGACCCCGGTCTCGTCAAGGATGGCGTCGAGGCCCATCTGCAAAGGCTGCTCGCCGAACACATCGCCACCTTGGGGCAGGGATTCACGCTGGTCCGTCGCGAGTACATGACCGCCATCGGGCCGGTCGACATCCTGTGCAAGGACGCAACAGGTGGCTCGGTCGCGGTCGAGATCAAGCGCCGCGGGGACATCGACGGCGTCGAGCAGCTAACCCGCTACCTCGAGCTGATGAACCGTGACGTCCACCTGGCACCGGTCACGGGTGTCTTTGCCGCCCAGGAGATCAAGCCACAGGCACGCACCTTGGCCACGGACCGCGGCATACGGTGCGTGACTCTGGACTATGACGCGCTCAAGGGCATCGACGACGTGGGTTCACGCCTGTTCTGAGCACGCCACCGCAGCGATCACCCGAGACCAAGCCGTTAGCTCATCACCTCGTGAGCCATACCCGGCCAAGACAGGAGACGCCAGCCGTCAGCGTCGACCTCGACCTCGACCGGTACGCAGTTGGGCAAGAACCGTTGCGCCGCGACGTCAGTGCCCGCATTGACCGAGACTCTCGGAATCGCCAGCGACATCGCGCCTCCGTGGGTGAACACCAGCACGGTCTCGCCCCGATGGAGGTCCGCGATGTCATCGAGAGCCTGTCTGAACCGTTTGACGACATCATGACCGCTCTCCGCGCCAGGACAGCCGACGTCAAGATCCCCAAGTAGCCACGCATCGAAAACCTGCTGCACCCGCTCGTCATGGAAGCTCAGCCCCGCGAGGTCGCCGACCGAGAACTCCTCCAGACCATCGACCACAACGGGCCGCAGGCCCAGCTCAGAGGCCGCCAGCTCTGCTGACTCGGCGGCTCGCTGCATCCGGCTGCTGTAGACCGCCGCGACCCGGCGGGAACGGACCTGCTCGACAAGGCGGCCAACCTGCTCGCGGCCCTTGACTGTCAGCCGGCCACCTTCATCCGACAGGACCCCTGCCACGGCGTACTCCGAATCGCCGTGCCGCGAGACGAGCAGGGTTGCAGGGCATTGAAGATCACTCACGAACTGACTGTATGCCGCGGCGCTCCCCCGGGTCGTACGCAGCAGTCCGTTCGTTGCGTGACACCCTGGACCCTGCGTTACGCCCTGGAGCAGGTGAGGTTCACGAGGCCGCTGACCCAGCTCTTGACGCCCTCGAGCCGCAGTCCTGTGCTCACCGCTATGGGGTGGAACAACGGCAGACCGTCCCCCAACAAGACGGGGACCTGGGTCAGAACCAGGTCATCGATCAGCCCCTCAGCCAGGAAGCTGCTGATCAGGGCGCCACCGTCCACGTAGACCCGGCCAAGTCCCATCGTGGTCCAGCGGTCCACTGCCGCTCTGGGTGACTTCTGCCAGAAGGTGACCCTGTCGCGCGACACAGGCGGATGGTGCGTGAACACAAACAACGGCCGACCGCCGAAGGGCAACGAGTCGAGATACGCGATGTGGTCATAGGTCCCTCGTCCCATGGCACGTGCGTCCACGCTCTCCAGGAACGCCTCGTATCCGTAGTTCTCGTCGCTCCTCGCAGCCTCTTCGAGCCACGTCAGACTCCCGTCACGGGTCGCGATGTAGCCGTCGAGGCTGGATGCGATGAAGACCGACAACCTTGTCGTGCTCACCTGAAGTCCCTAGCTAGTGGATAGGCCGCGAGAAGTCCGGATCACATCGACGATGCCGCCGATGATCTGGGTCAAGCCGAAGTCCTTGGGAGTAAAGACGGCGGCGACCCCCAACTCGCGCAACGTCTCGGCGTCCCTGTCGGGGATGATGCCACCGACAATGACCGGCAGGTCACCGGCGCCGGCGGCCCTGAGGCCCTCCAGCACCTGGGGAACCAGCTCCATGTGCGAGCCGGACAGGATCGAGAGGCCCACGCAATGCACGTCTTCGGCCACTGCGGCGGCGACGATCTGCTCTGGAGTGAGCCGGATGCCTTGGTAGATGACCTCGAATCCGGCATCGCGCGCTCGCACAGCGACCTGCTCGGCGCCGTTGCTGTGTCCGTCGAGCCCGGGTTTTCCGACGAGCAGACGGAGTCGGGTCCCGAGCTCTTCACCAGTGGCTCGAACCCGCTCGCGCAGCTGGGTCAGCTCACTGCCCACCGCAGCATCGCTCACCCCGACGGATCCGGAAACGCCTGTCGGCGCTCGATATTCGCCGAAGACGTCGCGCAGCGCCTGGGCCCACTCACCTGTGGTGACGCCGGCGCGGGCCGCTTCCAGAGACGCCGGCATGAGGTTGGCTCCGGACAACGCGTCCTGCCCGAGGCGAACGAGTGCCGACTGTGCTGCCAAGCGGCCGGCGTCTGTTGAGTCGCGGCCACGGCGCCACGCGACGACCGCAGCGACCGCCTTTGCTTCCACGTCGTGGTCCACCGACAGGATCGCCGCGTCAAGGTCGGCTGTCAGCGGGTTCGGCTCGGTTGTCTCGAACGTGTTGACGCCGACAACGACGTCCTCGCCGGCCTCGATTCGTTGTCGCCGCAACGAATGCGAGGCCACGAGAGCCGACTTCATGTAGCCCGACTCGACGGCAGCAACCGCGCCGCCCATCGCCTGCACCTTGTCGATCTCGGCCCGGGCTCCCGCGAGCAGTTCGGCCACCTTGGCCTCGACAACCGTGGATCCGGCGAACAGGTCGTCGTACTCGAGCAGGTCCGACTCGAACGCCAGCACCTGCTGCATCCGTAGCGACCACTGCTGGTCCCACGGCCTAGGCAGGCCAAGCGCCTCGTTCCATGCGGGTAGCTGCACAGCCCTGGCCCGCGCGTCCTTGGAAAGCGTGACTGCCAGCATCTCCAACACAATTCGCTGAACGTTGTTCTCGGGCTGGGCCTCGGTCAACCCCAGCGAGTTGACCTGGACGCCATAACGGAACCGGCGCTGGGAAGGGTCCGTGACGCCATACCGCTCGAGGGTGAGCTCGTCCCAGAGCTGCACGAAGGCGCGCATCTTGCACATTTCCTCCACGAAGCGCACGCCGGCGTTGACGAAGAAGGAGATCCGGCTGACCACCTCACCGAAACGCTCATCCGGGACCTGCCCCGACTCGCGCACGGCGTCCAGGACCGCGATGGCAGTGCACATGGCGTACGCGAGCTCCTGGACCGGCGTCGCCCCAGCCTCCTGCAGGTGATAGCTGCAGATGTTGGTCGGGTTCCACTTGGGGATCTCCGCGATCGTGAAGGCAACCATGTCGGTGACCAGCCGCAAGGATGGTTCCGGCGCGAAGACGTAGGTCCCACGCGATAGGTACTCCTTGATGATGTCGTTCTGCGTCGTCCCCGTGAGCGCTCTGACGGCGGCCGCAGGATCCTGCCCGGCGACTGCGGCCTGCTCCTCGGCCACCACTTGGTACAGGGCGAGCAGCCACATCGCGGTGGCGTTGATGGTCATCGAGGTATTCATGGTGGCCAGCGGTATGTCTGCAAAGAGCCCCCGCATGTCGCCAACGTGCGAGATCGGCACCCCAACCTTGCCAACCTCACCACGGGACAGCACGTGGTCGGGGTCGTACCCCGTCTGCGTCGGCAGGTCGAAGGCGACCGAGAGGCCGGTCTGGCCCTTGGCCAGGTTGCGGCGGTACAGCTCGTTGCTCGCAGCGGCGCTGGAGTGGCCGGCATAGGTGCGCATGACCCATGCGGGGTCCCTGCGGGGGCGGTCGGGCTCTGCCTGTGACATACCGCTGAAGGTACCGGCCGTCGCTACCGAACGGGGAGTGTCTCAGCCGGTGAGAGGGACCACAATGGGGGGCTCAAGCAATCTTGAGCCCCCCATTCAAGTAATTCGCAGATCCGTGACCTGCGACGACGGTCGGACGGCTGCATCTGATGGGCGGAGGCAGAGGTGTGGTTAAGTCGGGTTCGAATCCTGTGTGGAGTGCCGATGTGCACTCTGTGCCGAACCCGATGTCACACCCGCGACGCAACATATGTGCGTGGAGACGATGACGGCACGAGCTGAAGACCGGCACGAACAGCTAATCGGGATCGGCGCCCGCGTCCGTCAACTGCGCCTCGCCAGAGGCCTCACCCAAGCCGACCTCGCTAACCTGACAGGGATCCATAGGGTCAACATCAGCCAGTTCGAGAACGGCAAAATCGATCTGGGCATCAGCAACGCATATGCCCTCGCCACGGCGTTGGGTGTAATGCCCGAGGAACTGTTCCACGGATGACTCGCAATGACAGAATCAGCCACAGCCGGCGACCTATAGCCACAACGACGCCCATCACCCCAGCGATGAAAGATCGAGGCTAGGGGTGACGTCGCCTCTCGGCGTAACTCCAAGGTGACAACCCAGCTGGTGGTCGTGCCGGCGCGGACACAGCGCTAAGGAATCGTTCACCCGGAGATGATCCCAGTCGAGGAAAGGCGCCGCAAACGATTTCGTTGGTTCAGGCAAAGGACCCAGGCAAACCGTGACGCACTCTGGTAGCCGATTGTCCTACGCAACTTTAGGCGAGGCGCACGCGTCCACGCCACTTCCGTCGCGTCGACAACGTTGCGACAGGACCCAGAGCCTATCTGGCGGTCAAGGGCAATGCGCTCACTGGGCCTCGGGGGCTACGGCAGCGCTGCTACTCGAGGGACGACGGAGTATCTGACTGCCTCGGACATGCCTTGACTAATGGGGGATCTTGTCTATGGCGCTGGTCGGCAATTAATCTGGGTCGAGTCCACGGTCTGGGCGCAGGCGCGTCCTCGTGCAGCTGCGCTTGGTGGGATTCGAGGCATCAAAGGGCAAGGCTCTCGGATCCCACCAATGACGGAAGGTCTCAGGCGGACCGTTGGATCTGATAACCGACCGCAGCCATCGACTCACCGGCGGGAATAAGAACGACGACTGACCTCTTCCCGGGTTGCGTGAGTTTGAGCTCGAGCACGTCAGTGCTGGGTGCGGCCGCGCACGGAGTCAGTTGTCGAACTATTGAGTTGCCGTCGATCGAGAAGTGGGCCACGATCGAGCCCTCACCTGCGCATCTGACAACCAGCCGGTACGTACCCGGAGACCACGCACCTCTGTCTTCGTCCTGGATCACCATGGTCTGGACACCGCCGACGCGCTGGACGACGGTAGGTCGGGCGGGCACGCTCACGATCGCCGTGGCGTCCTGAAGTTTGTTCACAGCAGCCAGGAGCGGGTCGAGGCGGGCTGCGAAGTCAGCTTCGGTGGTCTGGGTGGGCGACAGCGACCCGGTGGCTTTGCCACCACCTTCGCTGGTGCATGCCGACGTCAGGGCCAGTCCCAGACCGACCGCCAGCATCCCGGCAGCGGCACGCCGCCGGGATGATGAAAGGACGTCGATCACGTGGTGGTTTCCCAGTAGTGGTAGCCCCACGTGTTGGCACTCGGCATCGCCGTGACCGTACCGGTGTAGGTGGAGCTCACCGAGCAGGCAGAGTTGACGTAGTACTTCTTGACGCCCATCTTGTACCCCCAGTTACCGAACTGGAGGTGGCCATACTTGCTGTTCGATGAGATGGTGCGCGAGTAGCCAATCGCCTCGGAACGCGAGTTTGAAACGCTCGCGTCAATACCGAACGTGCCTTCGGCTGAGGTAACGATCGCCGAGTAGGAAACCGACACCGACATGGACACAGTCATGCTGGCGGTTTGGGTGCTCTCTCGATTGGCGGTGACGGTGCCTCCCGGGCCGTGCTTCCAATGGACGCCGGTTGGGATGTGGATGTTGGTCTTGGAGTACGTCGAGTAGTGCCATCCGTAGTCGCTACAGACCTGAGTGCCGCTCGTGACGGCGGAGGCGGGGGTTGCTCCTGCGAGGAGCAGCAGCGAACTCGCGGCCGCAGCTATACCCAGCCGTTTCAATGTTGCGGCAGTAACTATCAGTCGCCTTGTCGATCGAGTTCCGTTCATTCGTGACTTCTTTCAGCGAGAGCTTGCATTTCGGGCAGGTTGACGCCTGTCGCGCAACATAGCGCACCTTCGGGGGGAGTTTGACCAAGTTCCAAGCACAAAACTGCGCAAGGTGCAATCGAGCCCAGTGGCTATCGGTGAGTGAGCCTGACAACGACCGAATCTTTACGCTGCCTTGGTGAAGCCTGGGTTAAGTCGTGTCTAAATCGTGACTTTTCGTGAGTCAATTTGGTAAGGGTTGGCTCTTGTGTAGCGCATGATGAGCACTCACGATCTGGGAGGTCTCGTACACACGACGAATCCGGCTCTTCGGACTTAACCCTCACCGCGACACTCCCCGCATTGGCCACCACACGGCTCCCGTCAGCAGATACCGACAACCCGGCCGACCACGTCGTATGCTTCACCCGCGAAATGCCTCTCTCGTTGGGTCATGTGAACTCTCGCAAGTCCACGTTTCCTTTACGCGGCAGGCACTTTCGCGCTTCCAGACCCCGTGTCAGGTAACGACCCGTGAACGATCCGGGCTAGCTCGAGGACCGGCCTGAAAGGTGGTGGCCTCTCCGTCCAAGGTGATCAGATCAGGGGATCCATGGAGTTAGACGTTCCTCAACTCAACAGGGACACCGTCCAACGTCCACTCCCTTCCGGTGTACCAGATGCCCCGCACTCGTAGGTGCTCCTCGAGCTGAACTCTCAGCTCGTGCGTACCGTACTGGAACTCAATACCTGCCTTGCCCCCGCATCGGGAGGTCACGATCGCGTCCGTCCCCGTTGGCCGGGTGAACGCGTCGAGAATCTGTTGGGCTCGCTCGGTGGTCGCGTAGGCCTCGCGCTTTGAGTATTGCGGCACGTTGTCGTACTTGCGGTCGAACACGAAGAAACTGATTGGGTGCCAGATCAGTTCGAGCACCACAACGATCGTGACGACCACGCCGAGCGGACCAAGGCGCTTGAGTGCTCTGGACGCTGCTTTGGGCTTCCTGTCGGCCATGCTCACCTCTTTCATGGGTTCGTGGCCAAAGGACTGAGGGGTCTTTCGGCCACGAACCCAATCTGCAGACAACAATTTCAGTGGTTCGCGTGCCACCACTGAACGTAGTTGCCCCAGTTCCAATACGGCCACGGGACCTGGCTGATCTCGGGGTGAGGTTCTCAGTACTGGATCCATGCCGTGTAAGTCCCGGTCACCATGGCTTGATCTCGGAATACTGCAGCGGCTGAACGCATACCGCCCGCGCTTCCTGTCGGTGACAGTCTTTCGCGAACTACAGTCCATCGCAGTCGATCTCGTCTCGAAAGTCCCCTTCGTTTCTGAAGAGTCCGACGACGCCATGTGCTCCCACCTTTACGGGCTCTTCAGAGTTAGCCGGGCAACCCGGGTCGGGGGCGCTGACGTAGGACGCCCGTGACCTCGTGATCATGGCTGTTGTCAAAGACAGTTTCTGATCAAGTGAGGCCACGGACTTGTTCCAGCGTACGCGAATTCTTCAT
>JBBRWQ010000038.1:0-29058 GCA_038249115.1 Actinomycetales bacterium | reverse complement strand
CTGCCTGTATCCGCGGCCCAGTTGAAGTCGGCCTGCGCCCTGGCCACACGACCTCTGGGCGATCTCTAGCCGAGCACCGACTCGTAGACCCTCATCGTCTGGTCGCCGATGGAGGACCACGAGAAGCTCTCCACCGCTCGCTCCCGGCCTGCCTGACCGTGTGCGCGGGCGCGAACCGGGTCGGAGAGCGCTTCGTTGAGCGCGGCCGCCAGGTCCGAGACGAATCGATCTGCGTCCACCGGGATCCCGCTGCCGTCGGTCACCTGCTCGATCGGAACCAGCCATCCGGTCTCTCCGTGAACGACGACCTCGGGGATACCGCCCGTGGCCGTCGCCACGACCGGCAGCCCGCACGCCATCGCCTCGAGGTTGACGATCCCGAGTGGCTCATAGACCGAAGGACAGGCGAAAACCGTTGCGGCGCTGAGCAATGCGATCACCTCGGCCCTCGGCATCATCTCGGCAACCCACACGACGCCATGACGTTCGTTGCGTAGCTCGCCGATGAGCGCCTCCACCTCGGCATTGATCTCGGGAGTGTCCGGCGCCCCGGCGACAAGGACAAGCTGCACCTCCGGAGGAAGCAGGGCAGCCGCACGCAAGAGGTAGGGCAACCCCTTCTGACGGGTGATCCGGCCCACGAACATGACCGACGGACGACTCGGGTCAACGCCGCACCTTCGCACCACGTCCAGTGCTGCTGCGCTTGAGTCCCGTTGCCACAGCTGGGAGTCGATGCCGTTGTGAACGATGTGGACCGTCGACGGGTCGACTGACGGGTAGCTGCTCAGAACGTCCAGCCGCATCCCTGCGCTCACGGCGATGATGGCTGCCGCCGCCTCATAGGCCGTCCGCTCGACCCACGAGGACACTGCGTAGCCACCGCCGAGCTGTTCGGCCTTCCACGGACGCATGGGCTCAAGACTGTGGGCAGAGACGACATGGGGCACGCCGGCCAGCAACGAGGCCACATGCCCGCCCATGTTGGCGTACCAGGTGTGGGAGTGGACCAGATCGGCGCCGATGCAGTCACTCGCCATGGTCAGGTCGACACCCAGCGTCTGAAGAGCCGCGTTTGCGGACGAAAGCTGTGGCAGATCGACATACCCGGTGGTGCCGGGCTCGTCACGTGGCCCCCCAAAGCAGCGAACGCGCGCATCGATATCGCCTCGGGAGCGCAGCGCACGCACCAGCTCAGCGACGTGAACACCGGCTCCCCCGTAGATCTGGGGCGGGTACTCCTTGCTCAGGATGTCGACTCTCACAGTGTGAACGCTAGCCCGTGGGGGGTCGCCGCGACACGGTCACACCCATAGGGTCGACCCATGAGGAAGCACGGTGGCGACCCGAAGGTCCTGGCAATCGTTCTGGCCGGCGGCGAGGGCAAGCGACTGTTGCCCCTGACCGCGGACCGTGCCAAACCTGCGGTGCCGTTCGGTGGCATCTACCGGCTGATCGACTTCGCACTCAGTAACGTCGTGAACTCGGGATACCTCAAGATCGTCGTTCTCACCCAGTACAAGTCGCACAGCCTCGACCGCCACATCAGCAAGACCTGGCGGATGTCGACGATGCTCGGCAACTACGTGACACCGGTGCCGGCCCAGCAACGGATCGACAAGAGCTGGTTCCGGGGCAGCGCCGACGCGATCTACCAGAGCCTGAACCTCGTGTACGACGAGAACCCCGACATCGTCGTCGTGGTGGGCGCCGACCACGTCTATCGCATGGACTTCAGCCACATGGTCGAGGAACACATCAAGAACGGATCCGGCGTGACGGTCGCCGCGATCCGGCAGCCCATCGCACTGGCCGACCAGTTCGGCGTCATCGAGGTTGAGGCGGGCGGCTCGCACAAGATCTCGGCCTTCCTCGAGAAGCCCACGGACGCGACCGGTCTCGAGGACTCACCCGACGAGATTCTGGCCTCTATGGGCATCTACGTCTTCGATGCTGACGTCCTTATAGACGCGGTCACCCGTGACGCCGAACGAGAGGGGAGCAGACGCGACATGGGCGGCGACATCGTCCCGGACTTTGTTCGCAGGGGCATGGCCTACGTCTATGACGTCAAGGACAACCTGATCCCCGGCTCAACCGATCGCGACCACGGCTACTGGCGCGACGTCGGCACGATCGACTCCTACTACGACGCCCAGATGGACCTCATCGCAGTCACTCCCGTGTTCAACCTCTACAACTACGAGTGGCCGATCTACACCGACCACGGCAACTACCCGCCGGCAAAGTTTGTCTTCGGCTCCAAGGACAGGGTCGGTGAGGCCATCGACTCCGCTGTCTCTCCCGGCGTGGTGATCAGCGGTGGACACGTGTCCCACTCGGTGCTCTCCCCTGGTGTCCAGGTCCACAGCTACGCCACGATCACCGAAAGCGTCCTGCTCGACTTCGTCCAGGTCGGCCGAAACGCCAGGATCCATCGCGCCATCATCGACAAGAACGTCGTCGTTCCCCCGGGCGTCAGCATCGGTGTCAACCACCAGGACGACCTGGATCGCGGCTTCCTCGTGACCGAATCAGGAATCACAGTGGTCGGTAAGAGCCAGGAGATCCACCCATGACCGCACCTGACCCTCGTCCGGCGAGAGTGGGCGTACAGCTACAACCCCAGCACGCGGCATACAGCGACATCCGACGCGCGTGTGCGGAGGCCGAGGAGATCGGCGTCGACATCGTCTTCAACTGGGATCACTTCTACCCGTTGAGCGGCGAGCCTGAGGGAATGCACTTCGAGTGCTGGACCATGTTGGGGGCGTTCGCCGAAGCCACCGAACAGGTCGAGATCGGCGCTCTGGTCACCTGCAACTCCTACCGAAACCCGCAGCTGCTGGCCGACATGGCGCGCACGGTCGACCACATCAGCGACGGACGGCTGATCCTCGGCATCGGGTCCGGCTGGTTCGAGAAGGACTACGACGAGTACGGCTATGAGTTCGGGACCGCAGGCGGACGGCTTGACGCACTCGACCGGGACCTGCCGTTGATCACGAGCCGCCTGGCGAAGCTCAACCCGGCTCCCACCCGCGATATCCCGATCCTGATCGGCGGCGGCGGCGAGCGAAAGACCCTGCGGATCGTGGCCGAACATGCTGACATCTGGCACGGCTTCGGCAGCGCCGCGACGGTTGCGCACAAGCACGGAGTGCTCGACGAGTGGTGCACGAAGGTGGGGCGGGACCCGCTGGAGATCGAACGCTCCGCCGGCGTGTCAGCCAAGGACCCGGCCAGCAGCGCCGAGAGCCTGTATGCCGTGGGCACGCGGCTGTTCACCGTTGGACTGGGAGGGCCGAGATACGACCTCGGCCCCGTGCGGGACCTGGTCGCCTGGCGGGACGATAAGAACCGATAACCTTCGCGCGTGACCGATCCCGCAACTCAGACCCTGCTTGTCACCGTCTCCGGCGACGACCGACCCGGCGTCACCAGCACGCTCTTTGATGCCATCGCAGACGTCGGGGCCGAGGTCCTCGATCTCGAGCAGGTGGTCGTCCGTGGACATCTGACCTTGGCGCTGTTGCTGTCTGCCGGACCCCAGGACAGTCGTCTGCGAGCAGTCGTCTCGAGCGTTGCCACATCGTTGGGCATGCGGGTCACCGTTGAGTCCGGCAGCGGGGACAACGCGCCACGCCGAGGCGGGCGGGCGGCTGTGGTCGTCATCGGCTCACCGCTCCTGGCCAGCGCCGTTGCCGCAGTCACCACACGCATCGCGGCGCACGGCGCCAACATCGACCGGATCCGGCGACTGTCGCGCTATCCGGTCACCACCGTGGAGTTCGACATCTCCGGGGCTGACCTGGCGGTTCTGCGCACCGAGCTCTCGCTGGAAGCGGCCGTGAGGGGCGTCGATATCGCTGTCGCCCCCGCCGGGCTGGCCCGTCGGGGTCGCCGACTGGTCGTCATGGATGTGGACTCCACCCTGATTCAGGACGAGGTCATCGAGCTCCTCGCGGCTCGGGCAGACAGTGAGTCCGAGGTCGCTGCCGTCACGTCCGCCGCCATGCGTGGTGAGCTCGACTTCGCCGAGAGCCTGCGCGCGAGAGTGGCCACCCTCGCCGGGCTTCCGGTGGGCGTCCTGGACGAGGTGCGGGCCGACATCCGGCTCACGGCTGGCGCGCGCACCCTCGTGCGCACCCTGAAACGACTCGGTTTCACGGTGGCCGTGGTCTCGGGCGGTTTCATCGAGGTGGTCGGGCCTCTGGCCGAAGAGCTGGGCATCGACTATGCGCACGCCAACCAGCTCGAGGTGCGCGACGGACTCCTCACCGGTGGCCTGGTGGGCGAGATCGTCGACCGCCAGGGAAAGGCAAATGCCTTGCGTCGTTTCGCGGCGGAGGAACACCTCCCGCTGTCCCGGACGGTGGCGATCGGCGACGGCGCCAACGACCTGGACATGCTGGCGGTCGCCGGTCTCGGGATCGCGTTCAACGCCAAGCCGATCGTGCGCGAGCAGGCCGACGCCGCCGTGAACGTGCCCTACCTGGACGCCGTTCTCTATCTCCTGGGAATCTCCCGCGAGGAGATCGAGGATGCGGACGAAGCGGACGGCACGCCGACGCCGGCTCCGCAGCTGCCCGCCCTCTGACTCCTAGGCTGTCGCAATGGCCCGCATCGTGCATACCTCACTGCTCATCATCGGCGGGGCGGAGGACAAGGTGGGGCGCTCAACTGTCCTGCGCCGCTTTGTCCGGCTGGCGGGTGGTAAGAGGGCCAGGATCGTGGTCATCCCGACGGCCTCATCCTTCCCCTCGGATGCGGTCGAGACGTACACCGCCATCTTCAGCCGGTTCGGCGCACGCGAGGTCATTGCTGTCGACCCGCCCTCGCGTTCGGCTGCCGCCGAGGATGCACTGGTACAGGCGGTCGACAACGCCACCGGCGTGTTCATGACCGGCGGCAACCAGCTCAAGCTCGCCCAGCTGTTGGTCGGTACACCTCTCGCCGAAGCGATCACGAGGGCGCACCTTCGCGGCGCGGTCGTTGCCGGTACGTCCGCGGGCGCCTCCATCATGAGCAGGTTCATGATTTCCCTGGGAGCTGACGGAGCGACTCCGCGCCAGCGTGCGGGCCGGCTCACCTCCGGGCTGGGCCTGCTGCCGGGCGTCATCGTCGACCAGCACTTCCACCAACGATCCCGCTACGGCCGCCTCATGTCACAGGTGGCCGGTTCCCCCGACCTGCTCGGGATGGGCATCGACGAGGACACCGCTGCCCAGATCAGCGATGGCCGTATGCTGACAGTCTTGGGCTCCGGCGCCATCTTCATCGTCGATGGCCGATCAGCTGTCAGTGATATCTCCGAAGCCAGCCGGCTGGCCCCCCTGCTGGTTTCCGGCGCGGTGGTGCACTCACTGCCGGCCGGCGCCACGTTTGACCTGCAGACGGCAGCGCTGACCGGTTTCGTGGAGAAGCACCCAGATGCGATCGTCAAGGCGGCGGCAAAGGCGCGTGGCGACTCGGGTGACGACGGAGCTGCCGAAGATTCGGAGACGCCGGCAGGAGTGCACCAAGCCGTACCCACCGAGGAGCAGGCCGTAACCCACCAAGGAGCAGGCCGTACCCACTAAGGAGCCGTAAATGGCGACCGAACGCCCGACACCCACCGGACCTGCTTCACCGGACCTGGCCATCGTCGAGTCGCGTGTCTACCGCGGGCCCAACATCTGGTCCTACGAGACGGCCGTTCATCTGGTCGTCGACCTGGGCAGCCTCGAGGACTACCCGACAAACACCATCGACGGCTTCACCGACCAGCTCCTCACCCTCCTGCCCGGATTGTCAGCCCATACCTGCTCCCGCCGCGTTCCCGGCGGATTTATCGAGCGACTACGCGAGGGCACCTGGATGGGGCACGTGGCCGAGCACGTAGCACTGCAGCTGCAGAAAGAGGCCGGCCACGACCTGCGCAGGGGCAAGACCCGCCAGGTCCCGGGCAAGCGGGGGGTCTACAACGTCGTCTACGGCTACATCGACGAGCGGGTCGGAGTAGCCGCCGGCAAGCTCGCCGTACGACTCGTGAACCATCTGGTCCAGGCTGATCCGGACTTCGACTTCGACGCCGAGCTCGAGCTGTTCCTGAGCCGGGCCGAGCGCACCGCGTTCGGCCCCTCAACCTCAGCGATCCTCGAGGAGGCCGTCTCACGTGACATCCCGTGGATCCGGCTGAACGAGCACTCGCTGATCCAGCTCGGCCAAGGCGTCCACGCCCAGCGCATCCGGGCAACCATGACATCGATGACCGGCGCGCTGGCCGTCGACATCGCCAGCGACAAGGAGCTGACCGGCAGGCTGCTGGCCTCAGCCGGGCTGCCGGTCCCGCGCAGTGAAGCGGTCCGCAGCGCCGAGGCAGCAGTAGCTGCTTCCGACAGGATTGGTTATCCGTGCGTGGTCAAGCCGCTGGATGGCAACCACGGCCGCGGAGTCTGCCTGAACCTCCCCGACGCCGAGGCTGTGCGCGCCGCCTTTGTGGTCGCCGAAGCCGAGTCGCGCCGGGGCATCTGCATCGTGGAGTCACTCCTGATCGGACGCGACTACCGATGCCTGATCGTCGGCGGCAAGATGCAGGCCATCGCCGAACGGGTGCCCGCCCACGTGACCGGGGACGGCAAGCACACGGTCGCCGAGCTCCTTGAGATCACCAACTCCGATCCCCGCCGAGGCGTGGGCCACGAGAAGGTCCTGACCAAGATCAAGATCGATGCCGCAGCCATGGATCTGCTTGTCAAACAGGGGTTTGAGCTCGAGAGCATCGCCCCCGAGGGCACCATGGTCAAGCTCGCCCTGACCGGCAATATGTCCACCGGTGGCATCTCTGTGGATCGCACCTTCGACGCGCACCCCGACAACGTCGAGATCGCCGAGGAAGCCGCGCGGATGATCGGTCTCGACGTCGCCGGCATTGACTTCATCTGCCCCGACATCGCCTCCCCCGTGCGTGAGACCGGTGGCGCCATCTGCGAGGTCAACGCGGCCCCGGGCTTCCGGATGCACACACACCCGACCGTCGGCGAGCCGCAGTACATCGCCAAACCGGTGATCGACCTGCTTTTCCCGCCGGGCGCTCCTTCGCGCGTGCCGATCATTGCGGTGACCGGCACCAACGGCAAGACCACCACTGCCCGGATGATCGCGCACATCTTCAAGGGCCTGGGACGCAAGGTCGGCATGACGTCGACCGACGGTGTCGTCATCGACGAACGACTGGTGATCAAGTCCGACGCCTCCGGTCCGAAGTCCGCCCGGATGGTGCTGATGAACCCCCGCGTCGACTTCGCCGTCATGGAGGTCGCCAGAGGCGGCATCCTGCGCGAGGGGCTGGGCTATGACCGAAACGATGTCGCCGTCGTGACCAATGTCGCTCCGGACCACCTCGGGATGCGAGGGATCGACACCCTCAAACAGCTCGCTGACGTCAAAGCCGTTGTCGTTGAAGCCGTTCCGCGTGATGGCTTTGCAGTGCTCAACGCCGACGACGAACTGGTCCGTGCCATGGGCCGTCGTTGCTCAGGCAGCATCGTCTGGTTCTCGCTTCAGCCTCCCGGCACCAAGGTCCGCGACTTCATCGAGGAGCGTTGCCGCCGAGGTGGGCGCGCGATCGTGCTCGAGCCCACGGACAAGGGCGACATGATCGTCATACGGCATGGCCGCCGCAGCATGCAGCTGGCGTGGACCCACCTGTTGCCCTCCACGTTCGGTGGTGCCGCCAAGATGAACGTCGCCAACGCCATGGCGGCAGCCGGCGCTGCCTTCGCGGCGGGTGCCCCGCTCCATGACATCCGGCAGGGCCTGCGCACCTTCACCACGTCCTACTACCTCTCCCCCGGGAGGATGAACCTGCTCGACGTCAACAACATCGAGGTCGTGGTCGACTACTGCCACAACCCTCCCGGCATGCGCATGCTGGGTGACTTCGTCGAGCTGTACTCCGCGCAGAAGGCGGGTCAGGCGGAACTGGGCAAGGCCTCGCGAATCGGTATGGTCGGCGCCGCAGGAGACCGCAGGGACGATGACATCCGTGAGCTGGGCGCCATCGCGGCTGACCACTTCGACGTCATCGTCGTGCGCGAGGACGACCGGCTCCGAGGACGTGCGCCCGGCGTCACGGCAGAGCTCGTTGCCGAGGGTGTGCGTGCCCGGATGGCTGAGGGTGGCACTCGCTGTCGCCAGGTCGAGATCGTGTTGGAGGAGCTGGCAGCCGTACGCCACTGCATGGCTCGGGCCAACCCCGGCGACCTCGTCGTCCTGTGCGTCGACAAGCATGCGACGGTTCTCGGCGAGCTCGAGACCCTCACGCACCAGGCGCAGGCCGGCGCCCACAGCGGCGACACGGCGGGAGACCCCGACATGGACCCGCAGGAGATGCAGGACGCGGCCCAGGCCTCCGGAGACCAGGCGTCTCATGCCTCTGACGAGGCTTCAGGGGTCACCGAGACCTGATCCCTGGAAGTCATCTCGCCGCAGTCACAACCCGATGCCAAGGCTGTCGTCGTCGGGTCAGCCGGACGGACGGGTGGTGTCAGGCATGGGCTTCGGTTGGACCGTGCGGCGTTCAATGTGTTTGTGCCTGGCCTGTTCAGGCGTCAGCGGAAGAACCCGCTGCACATAGATTCCAGGGAGGTGGACCGCGTCGGAGTCGATGTCCCCAGGTTCGACCAGGTGCTCGACCTCGGCGATTGTGATCCGCCCTGCCATCGCAGCCAGGGGGTTGATGTTGCGCGCGGACAGGCGGAACACCAGGTTGCCGTGACGGTCGCCCTTCCACGCACGCACCAGCGCGAAGTCCGTGCTGAGCGCGTGCTCCATCACGAAGGTCAGGTTCTTGCCGTTCCAGGCGATCTCGCGGGTCTCCTTGGGGGGCGACGCCTTGGCGATCGATCCGTCGGGCGCATAGCGCCACGGCA
The DNA here is from genome assembly GCA_038249115.1 of Actinomycetales bacterium. Classification (GTDB taxonomy): domain Bacteria; phylum Actinomycetota; class Actinomycetes; order Actinomycetales; family Dermatophilaceae; genus UBA4719. Next base: position 20,143 of record JBBRWQ010000038.1, on the reverse strand, counting down.
CGCCACCGTCTGCAACCTGGGTGCCAACCCCGGAGGCAGTGAAGAAGGCAGGAATGCCGGCCCCTGCTGCCCGCAGCTTCTCGGCCAGCGACCCCTGCGGCGTGAGCTCGACCTCGAGCTCGCCGGCGAGGAACTGACGCTCGAACTCCTTGTTGCCGCCCAGGTAGGAGGCGACCACCCGGCGGATCCGTTTGTCCTTCAATAGGATCCCCAGCCCCCAGCCGTCCACGCCGCAGTTGTTGGAGACCACCTCAAGATCAGTGACACCGCTGCGATGGAGTTCGCCTATCAGCACGTTGGGGACGCCGCACACGCCAAATCCGCCCACCGCAACCGAAGCTCCGCTGACGATCCCGGCGACCGCCTCGGCAGGGCTGTTGACGACTTTGTCCATCATCGGAGCGCCTCAGCGATGCGGTGAAGCGAGGCACGGTAGGCCTCGTCATCGGCGTCACCGGAGTGGGAGAGCAGAACGCTGATCAGATCCGCCACGGCAGCCGGCGCCTCGCCCTGATCGAGCATGGTCAGCGCCCGGAACGCGGCAACGGCGGCACTGCCGGGTCGCATCTCCGACAGCTCATCCAGAATCCGGCGCGCCGTGGCGAAGTCACCGACGCTGCGGTAACACGACGCCTGTTGGATCATTGCGTGATGCCGGTGCGGCTCTCGCAGCCCGGCACCAATTGCCCTGTCATACAAGGTAATTGCCCGTGAAAAGTCATCCGTGCTGCCATACGCGCTGGCCAGCTCGAAGAGCAGTCTCGGATCCAGCGGGTCTGCGTCGGCCAACGCCTGGGCGGCGGTGATCCGCACCTTCGCATCGGGGTTGGCCCGGATCCCGGCGATCGCCACCTCCGCTTCGTGCTCTCCGCGTGCGGCGATCACCTTGCACCGAATGTCCCTCGGGGAGTCGACGGTGGCGCCGTTCTCCATGAGCCATCTGTCGAGCACGGTCCGGTCGGCATGGACCATGACCGCGAGGACGTCGCCCTCGTCGGCCGACGCCACCAGTGCCTTCAACCCCTCCAGCTCCGAGGGATACGAGTCGATCTCGGCCACCCCGACCCGCGCCAGACCGATCCGTAGCTGCGCCTCGAGGTCCTCCGTCTGGCGACCGCGCAGGTAGGCCGCCTTGTGCACGGCCGACACCCGGTCAGCCCTGCGACCGGCCAGCTCGCCGAGTCCCTGAAGAATCTCGTCGGTCCGGTCGCCGGCGGTCCCCAGCCCCAGGTGCACGGAGGACCCGGGCGGCCGAAGCCCCTCGGCCACTCGCAGCAGCGCCTCCAGGCCCGCCTCGTTGTGCGCGAGGTCGAGGATGACCGTCGTCCTGCCGCCCCCCTCAATCGGGAACGAGTACACGTTCATTCGGCCAGGATTGTGCTGAGGGTCGGGCGCAAAAGTGCGGAGCCCCTCAACCACCGCCTCTCGTGGCAGACCGAGACCAAGTGCTGCAGCGGTCGCCGCGAGAGCGTTGGCGATGTTGTGCTCCGAGAGGCCCGACAACGTCACCGGAACATCCACGATCGGTGCGAGATGGTCAGGGTCACTGTTGGCCCGCAGCACGACGACGTCGCCGTCGAGGACCGTGATGGCGCGCCCGCCGAGGTTGAAGGACTCACGCAGGGCCGGCGAGTCGGGGTCGAGGCTGAACACCCAGGGCCGAGCCTTGATGCCAGCACGCATCGCCCACACCCGCGGGTCGTCGCCGTTGAGCACCACCCAGCCGGTCGGCTTGGTGATCTTGGTGACCACCGCCTTGACCTCGGCCAGCTGGTCAACGGTGTCGATGCCCTGGAGCCCGAGGTGGTCGGCGGAGACGTTGGTGACCACGCTGACGTCGTTGGCGGAGATACCGACACCCTTCAGGAGTATGCCGCCGCGCGCCGTCTCGAGAATGCCGAGCTGGACCCCCGGAGTCTCAAGGACCATGCGACCACCCGTCGGTCCGGAGTAGTCGCCCGGCTCCACCGTCTCGCCCTGGACCACCACCCCGTCCGTGGAGCTCCATGCGGTGACCAGCCCAGCCGTCATACCGATGTGCCCGAGGAGGCGTGTCGTCGTCGTCTTGCCGTTGGTACCTGTCACCGAGGCGACCGGGATCCTCGGCCGGACCACCTGTGGCACCGCGCCCTTCTCGGCAGCGGTGACAGCCGCGATCGCGGCGCTGAGGGCGCCCTCGTGGACGGCCTCCTCAGGGTCGATCAGTGCACTCAAGGCCGGGCCCAGCGACTCGCCCAGCGCCAGACCTCGACCCCTCCACCTCCACGGGAAGGCAACAACCACCTCGTCCCGTGAGCCACCGGTGCGCACCCTGATACCGAGCCGCGTCGTTCCCGACTCACTGGCGATCCGGCGTACGACCTGGGCAACCAGTCTCATGACCGCACGCTGGCGCTGCTCCGAATCGGGAGCCCCTGGACGGACGCCACGCATCCCCAGCCGCTTGGCGATGGCGCGAAGCGTTCCCTCGTCCGCACTCAGGTAGCCGGGACAGTCTGCGATGATCTTGATCGCGGGGCGGGTGAAGTACAGGTTGGGCCCCTCCAACACCCTGACCTCGGTGACCGTCACACGAGGAGTGGTGCTCATGCGGGTTATTGACCCATGGCGTGAAAGCCGCCGTCGACGTGGATGATCTCGCCTGTGGTGGCCGGGAACCAGTCGGACAACAGTGCAACGCAAGCCTTCGCCGTGGGCACCGCATCATTGACGTCCCAGCCCAGAGGGGAGCGTGAGCTCCAGGCATCTTCGAGAGCCTTGAACCCGGGAACGGACTTGGCTGCCGTGGTCTTGATCGGGCCGGCGGCCACGAGGTTCACCCGCACGCCTTTGGGGCCGAGATCGCGGGCACAGTAGCGGCTGGTCGACTCGAATGCGGACTTCGCCACACCCATCCAGTCGTACACCGGCCATGCGTACTTGGCATCAAAGGTCAGGCCCACGATGCTGCCGCCTTGTGACATCAACGGAAGCGCGCCAACCGCAAGTGCCTTGAGGGAGTATGCCGACGCGTGCACCGCCGTCCCGACGTCCTCCCAGGAGGCCTCGAGGAAGTTGAAGGCGCCCTGTGGCGCGAAGCCGATCGAGTGAAGCACGCCATCGAGGCGGTCGACGTGCTCGCCGAGCCTCTCAGCCAGAGTGTCGATGTGCTCCGGGTTGGTCACGTCCAGCTCGATGACCGGCGGCGTCGACGGCAGTCGCCGGGCAATCGCCTGCGTGATCTTCATGGCACGCCCGAACGAGGTCAGCACCACCTCGGCGCCCTGCTCCTGTGCCAGCTTGGCTACGTGAAAAGCGATCGAGGAGTCCATGAGAACACCCGTGATCAGTAGCTTCTTGCCGTCCAACAACATGCGTTGTCCTTCCGTGGGTGCTCAGTTCAGTGGCCTGCGAGTTCAGTGACCCATGCCAAGGCCGCCGTCGACCGGGATGACGGCCCCAGTGATGTACGCCGCGTCCGCCGACGCGATGAATCTAACGGCTGCAGCGACTTCATGCGAAAGTGCGAATCGGCCTGCGGGGATGCCTGCGAGGTATGCCTTCTTGAGATCCTCGGGAAGCTCGGCGGTCATGTCGGTCTCGACAAAGCCCGGGGCAACGACGTTGGCGGTGATCCCGCGCCCACCAAGCTCCCGCGAGATCGAGCGCGCCAGGCCCACCAGGGCTGACTTGCTCGCCGAGTAGTTCGTCTGCCCTGCCGAACCGTAGAGTCCGACCACGCTGGAGATGAACACGATGCGACCCCTGCGCTGCTTGATCATGCCCTTGCTCGCGCGTCGCGCGCAGCGAAAAGCACCGGCCAGGTTGGTGTCGATCACCGCGTCGAAGTCCTCGTCGCTCATCCGCATCAGTAGCCCGTCACGGGTGATGCCTGCGTTCGCCACGAGCACCTCTATCGGCCCCCCGAGCTTGTCCTCAGCGGCTGAGAACGCAGCATCCACCGAACTGCTGTCGGTCACGTCGCAGATCACGCCGACCAGGCCCTCTGGAGGCTCACCGGATCGGTGGGTGATCACGACATTGTCACCAGCCTCCTGGAAGGCCCGGGCGATCGTCAGGCCGATGCCGCGGTTGCCTCCTGTGATCAACACGTTCCGAGGGTCAGCCATCAGGTCCTCCAGCAGGTCGGGGTCGGACAAAGTAGGTCAAGGGGTGTGCCTGTTGTTCGGGCGCATTCTGTCTGTTCGGGCGCATTCTTCTCGGCAAGCGGGCACTCGGGACGTTAGCCGACTACCCACGGGTACGCCGCATGCCCGATATCGTTGCAGGGTGAGAAAGCGCGGTTCCCCTCCCCCACAGGTATTCGCAGTAACAGGGCTGCCCGCCTCGCGCCGAGATGACCAGGACGCCCGGATGCGTCGCTACCTGCTGTCGATGGGCATCCGCACGGCGTGTTTCATTCTCGCGGTCGTCGCCATAGCCGTGTTCCACTGGGCGATCGTCGGCTGGATCCTGGTGGTCGCCGCCGTGATTCTCCCCTACATCGCCGTGGTGATGGCCAATGCCACGAGGTCCGTACGGAGCACGTACCGTGGAGGGGTACCGCCGAGCGCGGCCAGGCCGGCACAGCTCTCACCCCCCGTTACGGACAAGGAACGTCCCGAATGACCCCCAGCGTGACCCGCCCCAAGAGCCCCCGCTGCAGCGCCAAGGGCTGCCGTGCTGACGCCGCCTACGGCCTCTTGTGGAACAACCCCAAGCTTCACACGCCCGAGCGGCGCAAGACCTGGCTGGCCTGCGACCAACACGCTGACCCGCTCTCAGAGTTCCTGGCCAAGCGGGGCTTCCTGAAGGACGCAGTCCCGGTGTCCGAGCTCAGCGTTGAGACGGGCCCAGAGACGGGCCCAGACCAGCTCGGCTGACACTGTCAGCACCCGTGCGCACCCGTGCGCACCCGTGAGCAACTGTCAGCCGCCGATGGCCGACATCGGACGGACAGGCTGGACGAAGTCAGGCTTGCCAATTCCGTGACCCCGGGCCTTGCGCCACATCTCAGCCTGGATCAGGTGTGCCAGCTCGGCATCTGAGGCACCCTCGCGCAACGGACCCCGCAGGTCCACCTCACCCTTGGCGAACAGGCAGTTGCGCACCTGCCCGTCCGCGGTCAGCCGGACCCGGTCGCAGGCGGCGCAGAACGGTGCCGAGACGCTGGCGATGATCCCGACGGTCGCAGGTCCTCCGTCAACCAGGTAGAGCTCGGCGGGTGCACTCCCCCGGGTCTTGTCCGGCATCGGGGTCAGGGTGAACCGGGCGGACAGCTGGCTGCGGATCTCGTCGGCGGTGACCATCAGATCCCGCTGCCAGGCGTGCTGGGCGTCCAGCGGCATCTGTTCGATGAACCGCAGCTCGTAGCCGCGGTCGAGGCACCACTGCAGGACGTCGGCGGCGCTGTGGTCGTTGATGCCCCGCATAGCGACGGCGTTGACCTTGACCGGGGTCAGCCCTGCCGATGCTGCCGCCTTCAGGCCCTTCTCGACATCGACCAGGCGGTCGCGCCGGGTGAGGTTGAAGAACTCCTGCTGGTCGATCGTGTCAAGGCTGACATTCACCCGGTCCAGGCCTGCTGCGGCCAGTGGTCCGGCGAGCCGGTCGAGCCCAACTCCGTTGGTGGTCATGGCGATCAACGGCCGTGGCTTCAGCGCGGCAATACCCTCCACCAGCGCGGGCAGCGAACGGTGCAAGAGCGGCTCGCCACCGGTGAGCCGGACCTGCCGAACCCCCAGCCCGACGAACACTGCAATGATCCGCAGCATCTCCTCATCGCTGAGCATCTCCGGCTTGGCCATCCACGGCAGACCCTCGGCCGGCATGCAGTAGGTGCAGCGCAGGTTGCAGCGATCGGTGACAGAGACCCGCAGATCCGAGGCGAATCGCCCGAAGGTATCGGGCATGCCCGTGGGTGACGTTGCAGCGATCGGAAGGGTCGTCATATCCGCAAGGGTAAACGGGTACCTTCGTCTGGTGCTACGACTAGTGCTGTCGCGCCGTTGGCTCACCGCGCTGTCGGTCGCCACGCTCTTCGCCGTCGCCTGCTTCTTCCTCGGCCAGTGGCAGTGGCACCGGCACGAGGACAAGGCCGCGAGGGCCCAACGGATCAACAGCCACTATCTGGCCACCCCCGTTCCCCTCTCGCACGTCCTGACAGGACCCGACGCCAGTCTGCCCCGCGCGGAGGAGTGGACGCTGGTCACCGAGACCGGCCGGTATGCCGACCAGAGCCTGATGCTCGTTCGCAACCGTCCGAACCATGGAGTGTTTGGCTACGAGGTTGTCGTTCCCTTGCGGCTCGCGAACGGTGCATCACTCCTGGTCGATCGTGGATGGATTCCCAACGGCCCCAGCGCAACACAGCCGTCAATGGTCCCCGCCACTCCCACAGGAGACATCACCGTCACCGGCTGGCTGCGGGTGGGTGAGCCGAGCTTTGACCGACAGATGCCGAAGGGACAGCTCGCCTCGCTCAACATCGCCGAAGCCCGGGTACAGACCGGCACCCCGCTGTACGGCGCATACCTGATCGCCCGCAACGAGACTGGGGCACCAGGTCAGCAGATCGCCCGTCCGCAGGCCCTCGCGCAACCCGACACCGACGAAGGACCGCACCTTGCCTATGCGCTCCAGTGGTGGCTCGCCTCTCCAGCCGGTTTTGTCATGGTCTTCTTCGGTGTCCGGCGCGAGCTTCGTGAGGGCTCGGGGTCGACGATGCCGGCCCCGGGTGGCTCCTCAGCCTCACCGAGGCCCGGCCCGCCCCGGAAGGCCCGCAAGATCCGGATCTGGGACGAAGAGGACGGATAGCAGGCGCCGGTCTCGTGCCAGCCATCGGCGTTTGCGACCTCGAAAACAGGTCCACCTCCAAACCCAGCCCGTGAGACGGCATGCAAGCATGAGCGCATGAACCTTGACCTGCAGGACCGTGTCTACATCGTCACCGGCGCCTCGCGCGGCCTGGGCTTCGCGGCCGCGGAAGAGCTGGTCGCGGACGGCGCACGGGTGGTCATCGCCTCTCGGACCGAGGACAGCATCAACACCGCCGCCATCGCGTTGGAGGCGCCGGACCGGGTCATCGCAGTCGCTGCGGACCTGGCCGACGTCGAAACAGCCAGCCGTCTTGTCGCAGTGGCGCTGGAGAGCTTCGGCCAGCTCGACGGCGCCGTGATCAGCGTGGGAGGCCCACCACCGGGGACGGCGGCCGAGGTGGACGACGACGCCTGGCGCGCTGCCTTCGAGTCCGTGTTCCTGGGTCCGTTGCGCCTGGCCAAGGCAGTGCTTTCCGCGACGGACGCAGCAGTGAGCGTCACCATTGTGCTCTCCACGTCAGTGCGTAGCCCGATTGCCGGACTCGCTGTCTCCAACGGTCTGCGCCCCGGGCTGGCGATGGCCGCCAAGACCCTGGCTGACGAGTACGGCCACAACGGCTCAAGGGTCAACGTCGTGCTCCCGGGCCGGATCGCCACAGACCGGATGCAGCAGCTCGACGACGCATCAGGAGACGCTGAGGCGTCACGGCGCTGCAACAGCGCCAACATCCCTCTGGGTCGTTACGGCGAGCCAGAGGAGTTCGGGCGGGTCGCGGCCTTCATGACCTCTCCGGCCGCCTCATACATCTCGGGTTCGGTGATCACCGTCGACGGCGGGGCCACGCGCAGCCTCTGAGCCACGCAGACCAGGTCTACGGCAGGGCGTTGGCCTCATTGACCTGCTCGGCGAACTGGGTGTTGTACAGATCTGCATAGAGTCCGCCCTGGGCCAGCAGCTCGTGGTGCTTGCCGCGCTCGACGATCCTTCCATCGGCCACGACCAGTATCTGGTCGGCTCCACGCACGGTGGACAGGCGGTGCGCGATGACCAGAGCCGTCCGCCCCGAGAGCGCGGTGTCCAGCGCCCTCTGGACGGCAAGCTCGGACTCGCTGTCGAGATGGGCTGTGGCCTCGTCAAGAACCACCAGACCAGGCCCCTTGAGCAGCAGCCTGGCAATAGCCAGCCGCTGCTTCTCGCCACCGGAGAGGCGGTGTCCGCGATCGCCCACGACGGTGTCCAAACACTCAGGGAGTCCCGAGACCAGGTCCCACACCTGAGCGGACTTCAGGACGGAGACCATCTCGTCCTCGGTTGCCCCAGGTTTCGCGTAGGCAAGGTTGGCCCGGATGGTGTCGTGGAACAGGTGCGCATCCTGGGTGACCACGCCGACGACGTCGTGGAGCGAAGCAAGAGTTGCCTCGCGCAGGTCAACCCCGTCGAGACGGACCTGGCCGGCGGTCGGGTCATACAAGCGGGCCACCAGGCTGGTGATCGTGGTCTTTCCCGCACCGCTCGGACCCACCAGGGCGACCAGCTGACCGGGCTGGATCGAGAAGGTCACGTCGTGCAGCACGGAACCGCCCCCTCGCCGGTCACCAGCGGCCACCGTCTCGAGCGAGACCAGCGAGACCTCGTCCGCCGACGGGTAGCGGAACCCGACGCCGTCGAACTCAACGGAAACCGGACGCCGTTGCAGGACAACCGGGTTGGGCGCCTCCTTGACCAGCGGTTGGAGGTCCAGCACCTCGAACACCCGCTCGAACGACACCAGTGCCGTCATGACGTCGACCCGCACGTTGGACAGTGCCGTCAGCGGCCCGTAGAGCCGACCGAGAAGGGCGGCCAGCACCACCAGCTCACCCACCGTGAGTGTCTGGTTGACCGCCATCACGCCGCCGGCACCGTAGATGAACGCCGTGGCCAGCGAGGCCACCAGCGTCAGCGCAACGAAGAAGACCGTGCGGCTCAGGGCGATCTTGACCCCGACGTCGCGCACTCGCCCGGCTCGCTCGGCATACTGCTCGTCCTCGATCTTGGGAGTCCCGAACAGCTTGACCAGCAGCGCCCCGGCGACGTTGAACCTCTCGGTCATCCGGGTGCCCAGCTCAGCGTTCAGGCCCATGGCCTCGTGGCTCAGGCCGGCGAGGCGACGGCCCATAACCCGGGCCGGGATCAGGAAGAACGGCAGGAGAGCCAACGCGCCCAGTGTCAACACCCAGGACTTCGTTGCCATCGCCGTGATGATGAAGAGCAGCGAGACGACGTTGCTGACAACACCGGAAAGCGTTGAGGTGAAAGCCTGCTGGGCCCCGATCACGTCGTTGTTCAGCCGGCTGACGAGCGCCCCGGTCTGAGCCCTGGTGAAGAAGGCGATCGGCTGCTTCAGCACGTGGGTGAACACCTGGGTGCGCAGGTCGAAGATGAGTCCCTCGCCGATCCGCGAGGAGTACCAACGCTGGACCAGAGTCAGGGCGCCATCCAGCACGGCGATCACGGCGATGATCAGGGAGAGCCGGACCACGACATCCGAGCGTCCAGCCTGCACGCCATTATCGATAATCTGCCCGAGCAGCAGCGGGGTGGCAACCACCAGAGCCGAGTCGAGGATCACCAGGCCCAGGAAGATGCCGATCTGGGACTTGTACGGGCGGCCGTAGGAGATCACCCGTCTGGCAGTCCCCGGAGCCAGCTTGCGCTGGGCCACCGATGAGTCACGTGTGAGGGAGCGCACCATGCCCCAGTTGCCGTGCATGGACATGCCGCCTCCGCTCTGCACCCATATTTCCCGGTGTCTAGCGGGCAGGTGCGCTTCTCATCATCTTCGTCATCCGGTCTGACAACGCCAGGCTTTGTTGCTTACTTCCCTGAAGCCTGCACCATCGCGGTGAGTAGGCGTCCCTGTGCCTCACGTTCGGCCTTGAGCTGGTCGGTCGGAGAAGCGGCGATCGCGTTGCGCAACAGCGGTTTGAGCTCTCTCACTGCAGCCTGCGGCGCCTGAAGTATGGCGTCCGCGAGGTCGCGTGCGGTGCTGTCGAGGTCCTGGGGCGGCACGGCCACGGAAGCCAGGCCGATCGCCACCGCCTCCTGCGCCCCGACGAAACGGCCTGTGACACAGATCTCGAGCGCCCGCGCATACCCGACGGAACGCACCAGGGGCGAGGTGCCACCGAGGTCGGGCACCAGACCCAGGCTGGTCTCACGCATGGCGAACGCGACGTCGGCGGCGACCACCCGCAGGTCGCAGGAAAGGGCCAGCTGGAAACCGGCGCCGATGGCGTGCCCCTGGACGGCAGCGATGGTGATCGCAGGCACCTCGGACCAGACCGCGAAACCACGCTGGAACTGCGCGATGGCCTGCTCCAGCGGGCCTGCCACACCAGCGGCCAGAGCTAGGATCGACGGCTCCCCCGGAGCGCCCTCGGGGGTCAGCATCGCCCGGTCCAGACCTGCAGAGAACGACGGCCCCTCGGCCCGGATCACCACCACACGCACATCCGGCGGGAGACCCTCGCCGACCTCGGCCAGCGCCGTCCACAAGCTCGGCGCCTGGGAGTTTCGCCGTTCGGGACGGTCGAGGGTGATCGTCAGGACCGGACCCGACTGCTCGACCCGGAGCATCGGGTGGGGTTGGGACTGCTCGGTTCTCAACTGCTCGGAGTTCGACACGCCAGCGACTCTAGGCGAGCGCGACGAGGTCCAGATAGTCCGGACCCCAGTGGTCCTCGACACCATCCGGCAGCAGCAGGACCCGCTCAGGCTCGAGCGCGGCAACGGCACCCTCATCGTGACTGACGAGGACGACGGCGCCCTTGTACGTACGCAACGCGCCAAGGATCTCCTCGCGGGAGGCCGGGTCGAGGTTGTTGGTCGGCTCGTCGAGCAGCAGGACGTTGGCTGCCGACACCACCAGCATGGCCAGGGACAGACGCGTCTTCTCCCCGCCGGAGAGAACGCCGGCCAGCTTGTGCACGTCGTCGCCGCTGAACAGGAACGAGCCCAGGGTCTTGCGGGTCTCGACATCGCCGAGATCGGGCGACGCCGACCTCATGTTGTCCAGAACCGTCCGAGAGATGTCGAGGTTCTCGTGCTCCTGGGCGTAGTAGCCGATCTTGAGCCCGTGACCGGGCTCCACCGCACCCGTGTCGGGCTGGTCCACACCGGCGAGGATCCGCAGCAGGGTGGTCTTGCCGGCCCCGTTCAGGCCCAGGACGACGACCCGCGAGCCTCGGTCGATGGCCAGGTCGACGTCGGTGAAGATCTCCAGAGAGCCGTAGGACCGGGACAGTCCTGAGGCGGTCAGCGGCGTCTTGCCACAAGAGGCCGGATCCGGGAAACGCAGCTTGGCCACCTTGTCCGTGACTCGCTCGCCCTCGATCCCTGCCAGCAGCCGCTGTGCGCGCTTGGCCATGTTCTGGGCAGCCACGGCCTTCGTGGCCTTGGCCCGCATCTTGTCGGCCTGCGCCATCAAGGTGCCGGCCTTCTTCTCTGCGTTCAGTCGCTCTCGCTTGCGGCGACGCTCGTCGGTCTCTCGCTGCAGCAGGTAGGACTTCCAGCCGATGTTGTAGATGTCCATCTCGGCCCGGTTGGCGTCGAGGTGGAAGACCCGGTTGACGACCGTGTCGAGCATCGCGACATCGTGGCTGATGATGATCAGCCCACCCTTGTAGGCCCTGAGGTAGTCCCTCAGCCACACGATCGAGTCGGCGTCGAGGTGGTTGGTCGGCTCGTCGAGGAGCAAGGTCGAGGCGCCCGAGAACAGGATCCGGGACAGCTCGACGCGGCGGCGCTGTCCGCCGCTGAGAGTCTCGAGCGGCTGACCGAGAACGCGGTCGTCCAGTGAGAGCGCCGAGGCGATCGCTGCCGCTTCGGACTCGGCCGCGTAGCCACCCCGCGCCGTGAACTGCTCCTCGAGCCGGGTGTATCGGCTCATCGCCTTGTCGCGCCGGTCGTCGTCCGCGCTGGCCATCGCCCCCTCGGTGTTACGCATGTCACGAATGATCGAGTCAAGGCCTCGCGCAGACAGGATGCGGTCGCGGGCCACCATCTGCAGGTCGCCGGTGCGCGGGTCCTGGGGCAGATAGCCAATCTCGCCCGACGAGGTCACCTGACCTGAGGTGGGGGTGCCGACGCCGGCAAGGACCTTGGTCAGTGTCGTCTTGCCCGATCCGTTGCGCCCGACCAGCCCCACCCGGTCGCCGGGGGCGATCCGGAACGTTGCACCCTCCAGGAGCAGGCGGTGGCCGCCGCGCAGCTCGATGCCGGTGGCCGAGATCATGGCGGACTCCTGTCGAGGCTCTGGGGGTGGACGGACGGTCAGAAAACGGCATACAGACAGTCGCCGGTATGGCGGCCGCGCCGTGCTGGAATGGCTCCTAGTCTACGTGGAGATGGCCAAGGGCGATGACGTCCCGCAGGCGGGGTCGCAGCTAGGGTCGCAAGGGTGACTGTTCCCCTTACTGTCGGCTTCGATCTTGACCTCACGTTGGTCGACTCCCACGAGCGCATCATCAGCGCCTATATCCGTGCCCTGAGAGACCTCGGCGTCGAGGTGAGCAGCGACGACCTGGTGCCACATCTCGGGATCCCCCTGACGCACACGGCCGCGGCCGTCGCCCCGGCCGTCGATGCCGACGCGCTGGTCCTGCGTTATCGCCACTACTACGACGAACCGGATGCCCCCAGGACGCTGGCGATGCCTGGAGCTGCCGATGCCCTGCGATGCATCCGGGACGTGGGTGGTCGAACGGTCGTGGTCTCGGCGAAGTTCACTCCCGCCGTCCACAAGGCCCTCGGTGAGGCGGGCCTGACCGACCTGGTGAACGTGGTCTATGGAGAGCTGTTTGCGGCTGACAAGGCGTCTGCCCTGATCGCCGAGGGTGCGTCAATCTACGTCGGCGACCACCCTGGCGACATGGCTGCAGCCCATGCTGCCCACGCGTATGCCGTGGCCGTCACCAGCGGTGCCAACGACGAGAATGCCCTGCGCGCCGCCGGTGCCGCCGTCACCTTGACCGACCTCCACGCCTTTGCGCCGTGGCTGACCGCGAGGCTCTCCCAGAACCGCTGACCGACAGGTCACGAGGGCAACGCTCACATGCCCGGCTGCTGTGGCTCCTCGAGCAGGATCCGTACGGCCCGGCCCCTCCTCAACGCGCGCTCCAGGACCACGAGCTTGGGGTCGGGCAGGTCGAAGAGCTCTCTGCGTGGCAGCGTCGCCAGCCCCGACAGGCGCGCATCGGCCAGGACGTCCCGCACGAGCGCCCTGTCCCCGCCGACCACAAGCGCGTCGCAGGGCGAGGGCAGCACGGTCTTCATGGTGTGATCGATGACCGAGACGACCAGCCCGTCAGCCTGGTTCGCCCGGCGCCTGGCGAACCGCTGCTGGGACCAACCGCCGGCCGCTGTCCGGGACTGGACATAGCGGGTGCCAACCTTGTGGGACAGGAGTTTCGACCCCTGGCCCCTGCCCACGGCATAACCGCCCCGTCGAACCAGAATCAGCCCAAGGCGAGTCGGCGGATCCGCCCAGTCGGCCAGCCGATCAAGCGCAGCCAACGCGCTCTCGCCGGGTGTCCCGATCGATGGGCCGCGCACGAACGGCTCCAGGACCGCGGTGGCCCCGTCAGCGGCGGACAACGCCACTGAGCCTTCGGTCAGCACCCAAGTCAGCTCGCCGTGACGTTCAGAAAAACCGTTGACCCACTTCACGATCCGCTCGGGGTCAACCTCGATTCGCCTCGCCGGGGCACCTCCGTTCACACCCTGACGCCGAGACTTGTCCGGGCCGCGACGTCGAGCGTTGTCAGGCAAAGGCGTAGTACCGCAGCCACAGGTATCCCCAGCTGACCGCGATGGTGACCACCGTGACCACCGAGCCGTACCTGGTGAACCGCCAGAACGAGATCGGGTGCCCGTTGCGGGCGGCGATACCGAGCACGACGACGTTGGCGCTGGCCCCGACAGCGGTCGCGTTGCCGCCAAGATCCGCACCCAGCGCCAGGGCCCACCACAGGGCGTTCGCCTGAGGGTCGCCCTGCCCGGCTGCGACCAGGTCCTGGACCAGTGGGGTCATCGTCGCCACATACGGGATGTTGTCAACAATGCCCGACAGCAGCGCCGAACCCCCCAACAGCACGGAGGACGCGAGCAGATATCGGTCGCCAACGGCCTGGGTCACCGCCTCTCCGACCCGGGCCATGGCACCCACCTCGACCAGGGCACCCACCATGACGAACAGCCCCATGAAGAACACCAGTGTCGACCACTCGACCTCTTCGAGGAACTCCTTGGGCTTCAGCCCGGACAGAGCGACGAGCGCTCCCGCACCGAGCAGCGCAACCATGGACGGCTCGATGTGCAGAGCAGAGTGACCGAAGAACCCCACCATCACGGCCGCCAGCACCACGCCGGACCGCTTCAGCAGCCCGCTGTCCTGAATCACGTCACGCTCATCGAGGGCCATCAGCGCAGCCACCCGTTCGGGGTCGTAGCGCAGCTGCTTCCTGAACAACACCCAGCACAACCCGATGAGCACGACCATCAACAGGACCACGATCGGAGCCAGGTTGACCAGGAAGTCGTTGAACGTCAGTCCGGCACGGCTGGCGATGATGATGTTCGGCGGGTCCCCGATAAGGGTGGCGGTCCCGCCGATGTTCGACGCGAGGACCTCGGCGATCAGGAACGGGACCGGCGACACGGCCAACCGGTCGCAGACCAGCAAGGTAACCGGTGCGATGAGCAGCACGGTGGTGACGTTGTCGAGCAGCGCCGAGGCAACCGCCGTGATCACCACCAGCAGCACCATTGTCGGGAATGGCCGCCCACGGGTCCGTTTCGCCGCCCAGATAGCCAGGTAGTCAAAAACCCCCGTCTGCTTGACAACGCTGACGATCACCATCATGCCCAGCAACAAGAAGATGACGTTCCAGTCGACCCCGGTCCGCTCGCTGAAGAAGGCGACCTTCGCATCGACGACTCCGAGCAGCACCATCCCGGCGGCCCCTGCCAGAGCCGCGGAAGTGCGGTGGATCCGTTCGGTCGCAATGAGCACGTAGGCGGCGACGAACACCGCCACCACAAGAACTGTGGTCATCAGCGCAACCCTGTCCGGGGCAGAAGGTAGTCCAGCAACCGGCTCGCCGTGATGGCGCCGACGACCTGGTCGTCGACCACGACCGCGACCAGGGAGCTATGCATCCGGGCCATCACCGCCGCCACCTCCAGTGCCGTGGCGTCACCATCGACCACCGGTAGATCGTCGAGGTCCCGGCGGTCGGGCAGGAGGTCGCCAACAGTGCTGCGTTCGAGCTTGCGGCACAGCTCGTCAGATGCCTGTTCGTCCAGCGCCCTGGCCAGCCCCGGCTCGTCCTGCAGGTAAGCGGGGATCAAGAAGCGCAACATCTGCGAGTCGGGCAGCACGGTGTAGGGGCGCCCGTCATCCGTGCAGACGATGAGCCCCGGCAGCCGCCCCGCCGCCATAGCGCGCGCAGCGTCCATCGCGTCGGTGTCTGTGGTGACGGTGGGGAACGGTTCGGCCAGCGTGCGAGCGCGCATTGGTACTCCTATGGGTGGACAGCGTCTTCCTACTTGCCGACCAGACTTCCCGGCGCACCGTGAGTACTGTACAGCCGACCCCAGGACAGAGGTCGGCTTTGGCCCTGCTAACGCTCAGACGTTGAAACCGAGCGCCCGCAGCTGCTCGCGGCCATCGTCGGTGATCTTGTCAGGGCCCCACGGCGGCATCCAGACCCAGTTGATCCGGTGGCTGATCACCATGCCCTCAAGTGCCTGGGCCACCTGGTCCTCGATGACGTCGGTCAGCGGGCACGCCGCGCTGGTCAGAGTCATGTCGATGATCACGTGGGAGTGCTGGTCGACCGTCACGCCGTAGATCAGGCCGAGGTCGACGACGTTGATCCCGAGCTCCGGGTCAACGACATCGCGCAGGGCTTCCTCGATGTCGGCCACGTTGGGCGGAACGGGAGCTGAGGCTGACTCGTTGGCGGGATCTGTGGTCGTGTCAGTCATGAGTTCTCCGGGGTGTTTCGCGCGATGGCGTTGCTGCTGAGGGCGTACCTGGTGATATCGACGCCGGCTTGGGCAAGTGCATCCGTAAAAGCACTCCAGCCTAGCAGCGCACATTTGATCCGGGCGGGGTACTTCGCGACGCCGACAAAGGCGACACCGTCGCCGATCTCGTCCTCGTCGCCGGGGTCGAGGCCCTTGCTGGTCAGCATTCTCCGCATGGCGGAGAACGAGGTGAGCGCCTCTTCGACGCTGTGGCCGATGACCTCATCGGCCAGGACCGAGGTTGAGGCCGTCGAGATCGAGCAACCGAGCGCGTCGTAGGACACGTCGGCGATCACAGCCGACGGGCCCTCACCGACGAGCTGCACTCGCAGAGTGATCTCGTCGCCGCAGGTGGTGTTGACGTGGTGTACCTGGGCATTGAACGGCCCACGCAGACCAGCGTGATGCGGCCGTTTCGCGTGCTCCAGGATGATCTCCTGATAGAGGTCCATCAGACGGCCACCCCGAACACTGCAGGCACCCGGTCAAGGGCCGTCAGCAGCGCCTCGACCTCAGCGACCGTGTTGTATGCCGCGAAGCTGACCCGGGTCGTGGACGCGACCTTCATCCGCCGGTGCAGCGGCCAGGCGCAGTGGTGCCCGACCCGAACGGCCACTCCGGAGTCGTCCAGGATCTGGCCCACATCATGCGGGTGGACTCCGTCGACGACAAAGGCAACCGCACCTGTTCGGTCCTGGCTGTCGGTGGGGCCGATCACCCGGACCCAGCGACGTTGGGCCAGGCCGGCCAGGAGCGCCTCGGTCAGCTCGTGCTCATGAGCGGCAACCCGGTCCATGCCGAGAGCGGTCAGATAGTCGCAAGCAGCAGCCAGGCCAACCGCCTGGGCGGCCATGGGCACACCAGCCTCGAAGCGCTGCGGCGGCGCGGCATAGGTGGACCCCTCCATGCGGACATCCATGATCATCGAGCCGCCGGTGAGGAATGGAGGCATCGCCGTGAGCAGGTCATAGCGGCCCCACAGAACACCGATTCCCATCGGGCCGAGCATCTTGTGACCGCTGAAGGCCAGGAAGTCCACGCCGAGCTCAGTCACGTCGACGGTCATGTGCGGCGTTGACTGACACGCGTCCAGGACTGTCAAGGCGCCCACGGCACGAGCCCGGTCAACAATGGCTGTCACGGGATTGATGGTTCCGAGAACATTGGACACGTGCGCGAAAGCAACGACCTTG
Organism: Actinomycetales bacterium; assembly: GCA_038249115.1. Classification (GTDB taxonomy): domain Bacteria; phylum Actinomycetota; class Actinomycetes; order Actinomycetales; family Dermatophilaceae; genus UBA4719. The sequence goes on along the minus strand of JBBRWQ010000038.1, from coordinate 3,080 downwards.
GTGCGCTTGGTGATCACCGTGTCCAGGTCATCCAGGTTGAGGCGACCGTCGTCGGTGACGCCGATCCAGTGCAGAGTGGCGCCGGTACGGCGGGCCAGCTCCTGCCACGGAACGAGGTTGGCGTGGTGCTCCATCTCGGTGACGACGATCTCGTCGCCCACTCCCAGGACAAACCTGGAGGCAACCGCCGGGTCGACGCCGTCCATGGCACCTGACGCCGCGGCATTGCTGAAGGCATAGGCCACGAGGTTGAGGGCTTCAGTGGCGTTCTTGGTGAACACGACCTCGCGGGTCTGGGCGCCGATGAAGCGGGCCACGGTCTCGCGCGCGGACTCATAGGCGTCGGTCGCCTCTTCGGCCAGCTGGTGCGCACCGCGGTGGACTGCGGAGTTGTGCTGCTCGTAGAAAGAACGTTCGGCGTCGAGCACCTGGCGCGGTTTGTGCGAGGTCGCACCAGAATCGAGATAGACCAACGGCTTCCCGCCACGCACCGTGCGCGACAGGATCGCGAAGTCAGCGCGGATGGCGGCTGACTCCTGCGTGGTGAATGCCTTGCTCAGGGCGACGTCCTGGATGGTGGTCATGGTGGTCCGTCCCTCGGTTCTCTAGGCCTCAACCTTGACGAACCGGTCGTAGCCCTCGTTCTCGAGCCGGTCGGCCAGCTCGGGCCCGCCTTCCTCGACGATCCGCCCCTCGATGAAGACGTGGACGAAGTCAGGCTTGATGTAGCGCAGGATCCGCGTGTAGTGGGTGATCAGCAGAACGCCGACGTCACCGCCGGCCGCCACACGGTTGACGCCTTCGGAGACGACCTTGAGGGCATCGACGTCGAGTCCGGAGTCGGTCTCGTCCAGAATCGCCAGCTTCGGACGCAGCAGCTCCATCTGGAGGATCTCGTGGCGCTTCTTCTCGCCTCCGGAGAAACCCTCGTTGACGTTGCGCTCGGCAAACTCAGGGTCCATCTTGAGGTCGGCCATGGCCGCCTTCATGTCCTTGACCCAGTGGCGCAGCTTGGGAGCCTCACCGTCGATCGCGGTCTTGGCGGTGCGCAGGAAGTTGGAGACGGTGACGCCGGGAACCTCGATCGGGTACTGCATGGCGAGGAACATGCCGGCGCGGGCGCGCTCATCCACCTTCATCGCCAGGACGTCGGCGCCATCAAGGGTCACGGTGCCTTGTGTCACGGTGTACTTCGGGTGGCCGGCGATGCTGTAGGCCAGGGTCGACTTGCCGGAGCCGTTGGGTCCCATGATGGCGTGGGTCTCCCCCGCCTTCACGGTCAGGTCCACGCCGCGCAGGATCTCCTTGACGCCGTTCTCGGTGTCGACCGTGACGTGCAGGTCGTGAATTTCCAGTGTTGCCATGGGCTTTCAGTTCTCCTTCGTCACGGAGACGAACACGTCGCCACCGTCGATCTTCACGGGATAAACAGCAATGGGGGTGATGGCCGGCAGGCCGGTGGGCTTGCCGGAACGCAGGTCGAAACGCGAGCCGTGCAACCAGCACTCGATCTCGCCGTCCTCGACGTCGCCCTCGGACAACGAGACGTTCGCGTGGCTACAGGTGTCGTCGATCGCGTGGATGTCGCCGGCACTGTCACGCACGACGGCGAGCCGGTTGCCGTCGATCTCAACCTGGACCGCACCCACCTTCGGCAGGTCGTTGACCGAGCAGACACGGACGAATCCGCCTGTCACGGTGTTCGTTCCGACGGTGGTCCCGCTCATGCGGACTCCACCAGGGTGGCCGCGCCCATCGACAAGGAGAGCTCGGTGTCGATCGCCGACATCAGGTGTTCCTGGACCTCGGGGACACCGATCCGGTTGATGATGTCGGCAAAGAAACCACGGACGACGAGACGACGAGCCTCGTCCTGCGGGATACCACGCGACTCCAGGTAGAACAGCTGCTCGTCATCGAAACGCCCTGTCGCAGAAGCGTGCCCGGCGCCGATGATCTCGCCGGTCTCGATCTCGAGGTTCGGCACGGAGTCGGCCCGAGCGCCGTCGGTCAGGATCAGGTTGCGGTTGAGCTCATAGGTGCTGGTGCCCTCAGCGGTCGCCCGGATGAGAACATCGCCGATCCACACCGTGTGGGCCGAGTCACCCTGCAGCGCGCCCTTGTACTCGACGTTCGAGACGCAGCTAGGCGCCTCGTGGTCGACGAACAGGCGGTGTTCCTGGTGCTGCCCAGCATCGGCGAAGTAGACGCCGATCGCATTGGCATAGCCCCCGGGGCCGGAGTAACGCACGTTGGTGCACACCCGCACGATCTCGCCGCCCAGAGTGACGGTGACGTGCTTCAGCTTGGCGTCGCGGCCGACCAGCGCATCGTTCTGGGCGAGGTGGATCGCGTCGTCGTCCCACTCCTGCAACGTGACGAAGGTCAGGTCTGCGCCGTCACCGAGGCGCAGCTCCACGTTGCTGGCACACTCGGCTGAACCTTTGTGGGTGAGCACAACGGTGGCCTTGGAGAACCGGCCGACGTCAACAATCAGGTGACCGTTGAGCCGGGGCGGTCGCTGGCCAGCAACAGGACCGCCGGTCATCGTGATCCGCACCGGCTCGCTGAGCTCGACCTCGTGGGGGATGGTCACCACGGTGGCCTTCTCAGCGCCGGCCCACGCCGCGGCGGAGGCGCGGTCGGCCGGGCGCATGACGGAACCGAAGACAGCGTCGCCGGCCTTGGCCTCGCCGATCTCGACGCCCAGGGGCGCGGAGATGTCGAGCGTCAGTCTGGACTCGTCCGTCGGCTCGACCTGGAAAAGGCCACCGAGACGATCCACCGGGGTGAACCGCCAGTCCTCCTCGCGGCCGCCTGGGACCGCGAAGTCGGCGAGGTCATACGAGGTCGTGCGCTCGGCGCGCGACTGGTCGGGGACGAAGGCCGCCCCGGAGTCGGCATGGGCATTGGCTCCGGGTCGCTGGGGTGAAGTTTCCTGCGTGACGGTCATTAACCGACCGCTCCTTCCATCTGAAGCTCGATCAGTCGGTTGAGCTCAAGGGCGTACTCCATCGGCAGCTCGCGTGCAATCGGCTCGATGAACCCGCGAACGATCATGGCCATGGCCTCTTCCTCGG
>JBBRWQ010000037.1:0-29208 GCA_038249115.1 Actinomycetales bacterium | reverse complement strand
CGTGTCTTCAGGTCCTGAGTTCCGCACTGCACGACCGGTGTAGTCGGGTCGCTGGGTCCTAGAACGCCAAGACTTGTCGCGTAAGCGACACGCCGAACTGTCGCACTCATCTCGCGAGGTCCGGCCGGACCATCACGCGCATAACCCCGATGAGCGGACGTCCGCTCATCGCCAGATCCGGTAGCTTTTCGTGTTTGCCCAGCGTCCCGATTGCGGAACGACGACCACAGCAACGCCGGTGAAACGCTGCCCGTCGAACTCTGTCGTGCGGGTGCGACCACTGGCCCTGACCGGTGTTGATCGCGCGCTTGATCGCTCAGCCGATGAGGCCGCCCTCGCCGAACTGTGCGAACCCTGGCTGCCATCCGGACCCGCTACTCCCGGCACCAACCTTGTCCTATGCCACGAGATCAAAGACCCGTCCTGACCTGCCTTGTTGGGTCCAGTACACAGCCAGTACACATATAGACCGTTGACGGCACTCAATCACCCGTTACCCCCAACAACGCTACGTGAGCAATACCAACGCTTTACACGACTATCAACCATCGCCAACGACCCAGACAATGACCTCATAATCCGTCGGTCCAGGGTTCAAGCCCCTGCTGCCCCACTGGTTATTCACCTCAGCCGTCCGCGGTTCGTCGGCCCCGCCGTTTCGTCGGCGGGGCCTCCGAGCTTCTGCTGAGCGGTCAGCCGATACAGGACAGCGTCTTGCTCTTCCCGTGCCCGTTCCAGCCGCAGCTGACCGAGATCGAGGCCGACGCGACGCTCTCCTGGCCGGAGGTCACCGCCGTCACGAAGTAGGAGTACGTGCCGGCGGCAACCACGGTGTCGGTATAGGTCACGCCCGTCGAACTGCCGACCTTGGCGGAGTTCCGGTAGACGTTGTAGCTCGTCGCGCCGCTGACGGCGGTCCAGGTGAGCGTGACGGTGGTGCCGCTGACACTGGCCGCCAGGTTCGTCGGGGCGCTCAGCGGGGTGCTACCACTGCTCGAGCTGCCGAACGCGGCCAGGCCGTTCGGGGTGCCGAGCCCGGTCGGGCCGTCCCAGCCGGTGCCGCCGTTGCACAGGATCGACCCGCAGGTGCCGTTACTGCCGCCGCTCACGTCGTTCAGCGCACCCGGGTTGCCGTAGAGCGAGGTCGCCGGGTTGATGCCCGTCCAGCTCGCCCCGGCGCTCTTCGCCAGCGCGTAGACCGAGGCGATGATCGGCGAGGAGACACTGGTGCCGCCGAACTGCATCCAGCCAACCGCACCCAAGTAGCTGTAGGAGTCGTAGACCGCGACGCCGGTGTTCGGGTCGGCCACCGCGGACACATCGGCGATCGCCCGCTTGCCGCCGCACGCGGCAGCCACCACCGCGGACGCCTGCCAGCCAGGCTGGGTCTGGTAGGTCGAGCAGCCGCTGCCCGCGCCGCTCCACGCCTTCTCCGACCAGCTGGCGCCGGCCTTGGCGAGCGAGGTGCCGCCGACCGCGACGGTGTATTGCGAGGTCGCCGGGTAGCCCACGCCGTAGCCGCTGTCGCCGGTGCTCGCGGTGACCGCGATGTCGGGGTGGTTGTAGGGGGTTCCGTAGGTGGTGTCTGAGAGGTCACCGCTGGAGCCGTAGCTGTTGCTGATCGCCACAGCACCCATGCTCGCCGCAGTGTTCACCGCCGTGCCCAGGTTGGTGAACGACGCCGAGGAGGCCTCCACCAGCAGGATGTTGCAGTTCGGGCAGATCGCCGAGGCCATGTCCAGGTCGAGGGAGATCTCCTGCGCCCAGCCGCCGTCGGCCCGCGGGTAGGAGCCGGCGACGCCGTTCTGGTTGACCTTCACGAAGCACGGTAGGACGGTGCTGGTGCTGACGACCGCGCCGCTGCTCAGCGAGCAGTTCGAGAGGGCGGGCAGCCCGAACTGGCTGCGGTACGTCACCAGGTCGGCGGCCGCGTTGGGGTCGTCGTACGCGTCGACGATGGCGATGGTCTGGCCGGCGCCGTAGCCGCTCGAGGCGCCCGCCAGGTTATAGGCGCTCCACAGGTCGGAGGGGATGTAGCCGGTCGGGGTGGAGGCGTTCGGGTTGGCCGGCTTGCCGTTCCGGTCGACCCGCTCGTGCCGGATCGCGTGGCAGCGCGCGGTCAGCGTGTTCTGCGGCGTCGGGCAGACCGCGACGTTGCGCGCGGTGAGCCCCGTCTGCGACGGTCCTGCCAGCGCGGCCAGCGGGAGTGCCGCGGTCAGTGGCGCGGCGAGAAGCCCGGCGGCGACCAGGGTGAACAAACGACGGCGCATGGCGAACCCCTCTTGGTGCGTATAGGAACTTGATCTGGTACCGACGCAGGACGCTGATTTCAGTGAGTTTGACACCAAACCAGGGCACTGACAATAGGCTTGCCTAACTCACATACGGCTGATCTGGGACCATGCCATTATCCGGGGCCGAAATGGAGTTGCGTCCACGGACGTGGTGTACGACCTGGTCCGGGGCCAGCTTGAATTGTCCTGAACAACAAGCGAACAGCCGCCCGGTCGCTCTCCTGAGTCAGCTCACCTGGTCTAGGAACTCCCGCGAGCGCTGCACCACCAGCGCCGTCGCGGCCGCGTCGAACGACGGCAGCGAACTGTCGGCGAACAGGTGCTGGTCGCCTGGATAGACGAACAGCTCTGCCAGTTCGGACCCGACCGTCTCGACTAGCTCGCGGGCGGCGTCGATGTCGCCCTCCAGCGCGAAGAACGGGTCCTTGTCCATGCCATGGATCTGCACCGAGACCCCTTCGGGCCACGGCCCGAAGGCCCACTCGCCGGTGATCGGAATACACGACTCGTACAGCAGCGCGCCGCGCGCGCCTGACCGGGTCTGGGCAAGCCTCTGCGCCGTGCCGGCGCCGAACGAGAAGCCGGCATACACAAGGTCTTCAGGCAGGTCGCCCACCGCCCGGTCAGCGCGCTCGCCGAGCACCTCGCCCCCGATGCTCTGGGTGTACGCGATGCCATCGTCGATGGTCGCCGGACGCTCGCCGTCGAACAGGTCAGGAGTGTGCACGGTGTGCCCGCCGGCGCGCAGCTCCTCGGCGAACGCGCGCACTCCGTCGGTGAGTCCCTGTACGTGGTGGAACAGCACGACTTCGGCCATATCTCCACTCCTGTTATCGGACGTCGGTAACCGAATGATCCACAACTCTAGGATTCTCCAGATATGCCGGTCAACGTGCAGACCATGTATGCCCAGGTGACAGGCCACCTAATAGCGAGCTGCTCGCTGATGTTCCACGCCAGCGAACCGACAATGTACAAGCCCGGTACCAATACCAAGGTCGACGGTGCGGCGAAGACCAATGCTGCAGCCCACGCCAAGATGACGATGCGGTCGGGATCAGCCATGGCAAGTCCGGCCCGGACAACGATGGCTGTCATATAAGCGCCGCCGCGCAATGCCCATGGCATGCTGATCTCCTGGGAGTCCCTCATGCGCGATCAAGATTCCAGCCGAGGAGGAGATCGCGGCAGGGATCGAGCCCCCGCTGAGCCACAACTGATCCCACGGTGGCAGTCAGGACAGGTTGACCACCACACCGGGCGAGAGCTGAGAGTCATGGAGCTCGATACTGCCCGCCGCCGTTCCGGGGGCCAGATCGAACAGCAGGATGGCGTCTTTCACCGTTTCGCCGGGGTTGATCCGCTGCACAAACTTGAGGGCTTCTTTGGTGGACAGGATCGACGGACTGGTCTCGAACTCCCAGGCCTTGTCGTTGATCAGTAGCTGACATGAGCAGTCAGGGGTCTGTGGCGTGGTGCCGATGTTGGTGATGTCGACTCGGACGATCACGAACTCGCCTCGAGCGGTCAACGTCATTCCGATCTTCCCCGCGAGAGTCTTGCCGGGGCGTTCCACGCCGGTCACGACGAACTCAGAGTTGCCGTCGCGAACCTTCACGCCGATGTGCGCCACTGTCGCCGCTGTCGCCGGGGCGCCGTCGGCTGTCGGCTGCGAGGCACTGATGGCAGTTTCGGGGGCTCTCCTGCCGCTTCCGCTGTTGGCGACCTGGAGCACCGCCACGAGGACAATGAGGACGAGCGGCACGATGACCCGCTTCTTCCTGAACCAGGGACGGGTTGCCACGCTGGACTCCTGCGCCGTGGCATCCTTCTGCGCCGTGGCAATCGTCGTGGAGGGGAAGTCGGGGGCTGGTGTGGTCTCTTGGCCGGTCATTCCTCGTCACGCCCCTCACGAACCGCGGGCAGCGTCAGTGCGCCACCAACCCCAGATCTACACCCGTTATGGCGTGAGCCGTCATCCTTTTCGCGTGAAGTACGTCATACAAACAGGACTCGGTCCGACATGAGCGCGACCGAGTTGATGCGAGGAGCGTCGCTGAAGCCGGCGGCGGCGGACCGATCGAACATAGGTTTCCCACCATCCTCTGAGGCGAGCGGCGCAGTGACTGCCAGAGACCGCCCACACAGCGCGTCGTCCACAAGGAATCAGGTGTCGCGGTGCCCCGAATCGAAAGCCTCACGGTGCATCACCGGCAGATCGACCTCGTGCGTCCGTTTGTCACGGCCGTGCGCCGGGCCACGGCCATAGACGTCGTCCTTGTCGAGGCCCGTGACAGCGACGGCCGCAGCGGCTGGGGCGAGGCGCCTACCAGCTGGCGGGTGACCGGCGAAAGCCGTCAGAGCGTGACGGCTGCCGTCGAGGGCCCGCTGACCGAAGCGGCCCTCGGAGCGCAAGTCGACGATCCGGTCGGCACCAGCGGCCTGCTGGCCCGCAGCTTGGTCCGCAACTCTTCAGCGCGGATGGCGGTCGGCTGTGCCCTCTACGATCTGGCCGCCCAGGAATCCGGCGTTCCCCTCTATCGATACCTCGGTGGCGACAAGGGCGACGTCCACACGGATATGACCCTGTCGGCCGGCCTGCGAGCAGAGGACGACGACGCACTTATCGCCACCGCCATCCAGCACCGCGCCGCCGGTTTCGCCACATTGAAGGTCAAGGTCGGTGCAGGCGGTGACGATGTCTCGTTGTTGCGGCGTGTCCGGGCTGAGATCGGTGCCGACGTGGCGCTGCGTGTCGACGCCAACCAGGGGTGGTCCGCCGAACAGGCCGTATCCGTCATCAGCGCGTGGGAGGACGCCGGGCTCGGGATCGAGCTGGTGGAGCAGCCGGTCGCCATGGACGACCTTGACGCCCTGGAATTCGTTACGCGACATGTGAATACGCCGATTCTTGCCGATGAGTCGGTGTGGACCACGCGCGACCTGAACGAGGTGGTTCGCCGGCACGCCGCCGACATGGTGAACATCAAGCTGGCCAAGACCGGAGGCTTGAGCGAGGCTCTTCGAATGGCCGAGGCGGCCCGGCAGAACGGCGTGACCTTGGTCGTCGGCTGCATGATGGAAAGTCACGTTGGCATCTCGGCAGCTGCCAGTCTGGCCTGCGCCTTCGAGTCGACCAGAGTCTCGGCGCGCGGGTCGGCGCACGACCTCGACGCCGGACTCTGGCTGAGGCACTCCCCCGTGACCGGCGGAGCCACCTACGAGCGAGACGTCGTACGTCTTAGCGACGCGGCCGGCCTCGGCATCTCTGAACTGGCAGCCGACCCGCGGTAGTGACGTGACCTAGTGAGCCTTCACCCTTGTCACCTCAAGGTGAAACGCCGCCCTTTCCTGAGCTGTCCTTGCCCGATGCGAACTGACTGGTGGGCATGAGACCGAGGACCGTGCTCATCTTCTTCAGCACCTGGTCGGTGAAGAGACCGGCCAGGCCTCCGATGGTGGCAGCAAGGATGAGTGCCTGGCTGTCTTTCGCGGTTGCCTCGTTGAAGAACCGTGAGATAAACGCCATGTAGAACAGCAGGCCCAACCCAGCAGCACTGATCGGCCTCGTCAGGTACCACCAGAGGTAACCCGACTCAAGGGTCTCGTGCCCAGAGGGATCGGCGAGTGTCAGGGTGAGCACCACGACGCTCCCGGTGACCGCTGCCAGCAGCGCGATCACCACGATGCTGAACTCCGGTGTCGGGGTGAAGGAGCGGTTGAAGAAGCTCGCGGTGATCTTCGTCCCGTCGATCACACGGGAGGCGAACGACCACGCCCAGGGGATAACTGCCAGCAACGCGACCCCCAAGACCAGGAGATACCCGCCGACGAACCTCCGACACGCCGTGCTCATCGGCGTGCATCGGCGCCCGAGGTCGATGATCTGCACATCGAGTAGCTCCGCCGGCTCGGACGCCTCCTCAAACACGTTCCTGAAGGCTCCGGCTACCTATCTGGTGGAGCGCTGATCAGAGCCCAGCGCGGTTCGCCATCCCCCGTGCATACGAGGCCTGGCCCGCATGCTGCAGATCGTCCGAGAGGATGCTGACCAGCCGCACGGCGAGGGTGACCGGAGGGTCCCACCTCGTGTCCACAATCCTGGCAAAATCAGGTTCGGTGAGAGTGCCCAGGTAGTCGATGGTCCGGGCATGCACTGCGTCGTAGTAACCCTGCAGCAGCTCCGGGTCAGGGCGCACCGCCGCAACGTCGGCTGCGCTCTGGCCATAGCCCGTGGCCGCAGGATCAAACGGCAGGCTGAAACGGCCAACCCAGCCACCGGCAGTCCAGACCTGGTCGTCACCCATCAGGTCGGCGATGTGGTCGTCCTGCACCCGGGTGAGGTGCCAGACCAGCCAGGCAATCGTGTTCGCATCTGGATCCGGCCGGAACGTCAGCATCTCCTCGCTGACGTCCTTGAGCGCGCCGTTGACCAAAGCGCGGATCCGGCCGAAGGCCTCACTCATAAGCTCAGTACTCAACATCCGTCCTCCTCTGTCGCTGTGATCGCAGACTACTGAAGCACCCGGTATCCGGACAGGGGAACCGTGAAGGCCGTACAACAACGAAGGGCCTACCTGGCGAGAGGTAGGCCCTTCGTTGTTACTGCCTCATCCTAACCGAACCAGAACGCCGTAGCTCACCACTCCGTTGCTTCATCGTGCTGTCGAGCCGCCAGGTTGACGGGTCACAAGGAGATGACGCGATAGTCCTTCGCCACCGCAGAGAACCGGAGGGGCAACGACTCCGGCCCCACGAACAGCGCGGTCGCCCATACGTCGGCCCACATCAGACTCGGTCCAACCACGGTGATCGACCCCGCCCGGTCCACAAAGGCCCGGCTGTTCGGATCGTAGAGATGTGCCCCGCGGGCGGCCGTGCCAGAAGTCGCGAGGCCGCCGTGGCGGAGCTCGACGACCTCGGCCACCCGGGAGCGGTCGCGTGGGTCCTCGATGCCGATCCGCCAGATCGACTCAGACCCACCGTTGGCGTGAACGCCCCCGTCCCCGACAATGACGTCGCCACCGGCATTGAGGCAGAAGCCCATCGATGGCACGACCGCCAACCGGGTCGCGGCTCGTTCCGCGGCCCAGCCCTTGACCAGGCCGGTTGGATCGAAGCGCAGCACACCCTGTTCGTCCGGCAGCTGGTCGGTGAACGCACCGTCCGTAAGCTCGGCTGCCTGCCGGCACAACGCAGCCACCTCCTGCACCAGCGGATCGGCGCGCTCCTGGTCCAGCTCACCGCGGCGAATACGGTTGACCTCACTGTCTTCTCGGTAGGTGCTGAACAGCCGATCCGCCTCGGTCAAGAGGTCAAAAGCTTCTTCAACGGCGCGCACCGCCATCGGCGAGTCGACGTCATCGCCGCGAAGATGAATGCTGATCGGCATACCCATGATCTGCCTGACCCAGGCCCGGCGGCTCACAGATGGGCTTGGTCGATCGCGGACTGGAGCGACTGCAGATAGCCATCGCTGGTCACCGTGGCCCCTGAGATCGCGTCGATCGAGACGGACTGCTTCTGAACGACCTCCTGGTCGAGAATCGGCAACGCGTAGTTGTTGATCTGCGCGTCGACGTTGGTGCCCTGGGGATACTGCACAGCCCTGGACCGGGTGATCTTGCCGCCCCGAACCGTGATCTGGACCTGTACGGGTCCCCAGCGGGTGTCGGCGACACCACCGGTGTATGAAACTGCTGCGACTGCCGGGCTCGACGGGGGCGCCGGGCTCGGCTTTGCCGACGACGATCCACCGCCACTGGACGCCCGCGACGATGGTGCCGGCTCGGCAGCCGCCGGTGTCTGGACCACGGGGCTGAATGCGAGAGAGGTGCTGTTGGTCGAGGTGTGGTAGCCCAAGAGCAGCATCAGGGTGGTGACCGTGGACATGAATACGAGGACGACGCGTCGCATGGTTCTCCTTCGTGGTTCGTATGCCGCCACGTGGGCAGTCAGTAGGTGAAGCGCTCGATGTGGACGTGTTCGGATGCGACGCCGGCGGCGATGACCGCCTGCTCAGCGGCATCCATCCAGCCTGGGCTGCCACAGATGAACACATCGTGCTTCGCGACATCCGGCACAAGCTGGCGCAGCGCCTCGACGTCACCCAGATGCGCAGCATGCTGAGGAAGCCAGCTGGGTCGGTTCGAGGCTCGACGGCCCGTCACGACGAAGAACTTCGCCCGACGTGACGCAGCAAGGGTCGACAGCTCATCGACGAAGACGCGGTCCTGGTCGGAGCGGACCCGGTAGACAAGGGTGACGTCACCAGGACGCTGGTCCATGGCCTCAAGCAGCGCGCGCATCGGGGTGATGCCGATGCCCGAGGCCATCAGCAGGACCTTGCGCCGGGTCCGCACTCCCTCGTGCAGCCGGCCATAGGGGCCCTCGAACATCACCTTGACCCCGGGGCGCAGACTGGCCAGCCCTGCCGACCCGTCGCCGAGGTGGGCTGCGGTGATCCGCAGGGTCTTTCCGTCGGGGGCCGCGGACAGGGAGTAAGGGTGCGCCCGGGTGAAGCCGGGCCCGCCCAGGAATCGCCACTGCATGAACTGACCGGCCTGGACCGGCAACCGGTGCAGGTCCCGGCCGGCCATGACGACCGTAGTGACCGTGTCGCTCTCGGAGCGCACCTCCTGCACAACCAGGCGATGGCGCAGGCTGCGCGCCAACGGCTGGCCCACCCGCCAGAAGACGACGCTGCCAGCGGCGGCCGCCCACAACGTCCACCAGAACACCGTCGCGACCGGCGAGGTCAGGAAGTCCTTGCCCGTCCAGAGCTGGTGCGGCAGCGCCAGCCCTACGCCGAGGTAGGCGTAGAGATGGAGCAGGTGCCAGGACTCGTAGCGCAGGCGTGACCGGGCTGCCTTGATCGAGGTGACGACCACCATGACCAGCGCCACCGTGCCGCCAACGGCCAGCAGCATCCCCGGGTAGTTCAGTACGAAGTCGACGATCGTGCCCCACAGCCCCCTGGGCGAGGTGGCCGCATAACCCAGGGTGATCGCGACGATGTGCACCACCATCAGGTTGAACGACCCGAAACCCACCAGGCGGTGCCGCCGGACCAGCTCGTCCTGGCCGTAAGTCTTCTCCACCAACGGGATCCGGGCCATCAGCAGCACCTGGATCAGCAACAGGTCCGAGGCCACCAAACCGGTCAACCTGCCAACGCTGGTCAGGCCCGTTCCTACGCCGGCCAGCGCCTGGACCCCACCGCCAGAAACCCACAGCGCTACGACTGCCAGCATCGAGGACCAGACGAAGACCCCGAACGCGTCACGCCACCACCGTGGGACCCGCGGCTGCCGCAAGGACACATGACGGGTCGCCCGCCGAGCTGGCTGGCGTGGCCCACCGGTCGCGGTCGGCGTCGACGTCTTCAACAACGTGTCCAGTGAGGCGTTCATCCCTCAAGGGTGGTCGAGAATCCTTGGCGGTTTCTGTGACCTGTCTCCGAACGGGATGAGGGCCGCGACCGGCATACTGCCCCCATGGGCACCAACGTGAACCTGCTTCTCGTCGAAGACGACCGGGAGCTGTCCGCCATGCTCACCCGACTTCTCAGCGAGGAGGGCTATGACGTCACGCACGCGCCCGATGGCCAACGTGGCCTGCACCTCGGCCTGACGCGGTCGTTCTCGGTAATCGTCCTTGACCGCGGGCTGCCTGCCATCGAGGGTCTCGACCTCTTGGCCAAGCTGCGTGCCAAAGGCGTCAGCACGCCCGCGCTGATCCTGTCAGCTCGAGGCAGCACCCGCGACAGGATCGACGGCCTCGACGCCGGGGCCGAGGACTACCTGACCAAACCGTTCGACGTCGGCGAGCTCCTGGCGAGGTTGCGCGCACTCCAGCGCCGACACAGCTCGACCTCCCGAGTGCTGCAGCTGGGGCGCCGGGTCCTCGACCTGGATAGCCGTCTGGTTCTCGAGCCGGGGGCCGACCCCACAACCGGGGTGGCGCTGTCCGAGCGCGAGTCGCAACTGCTCGAGGTCCTGGCCCGGCGGCCGCGCCGAGTGTTCTCTCGGACCGAGCTGCTCGACCTCGTCTTCACCGAGGCCGAGTCCGAGGTTGTCGCCGACACCTATGTCCACTACTGCCGACGCAAGCTCGGGCGTGACGTGATCCGGACCGTCCGTGGTCTTGGCTACCAGCTCGGCTCGGCGTGATGTCCCCACGATCGCGTGAGGATAGCGACCTCGGTCTGGTGCGCGTTGCCGCCCGCCGGCTGGGGTTGCAGTCCGCTGCACTAGTGGCCCTGGCTGTCATCGTCCTCGTGGCGATCAGCACGATCTTGGTGCTGCGGCAGCAGAACGCCACCGCCGAGAGAGTCGTGGAACAGGCAACGGCCAGGGCCGATGACGCGCAGGACCCGCCGGCCGGGACATGGCTGGTGCTGCGCGGACCGCTTGGGCTGGAGGCCTCCCCCGGCATCCCATCGGCCTTCCCCGACGTGCGAGCGCTGGACTCGGTCGCACGCACCACGAAGACCCAGACCGCGATCGTGAGCGTTGGAACGTCCGAGTACCTGGTGCGCACCACCCTGCGGGGCAACACCACCGTCCAGGCGGTCCTCGACCTGGGACCCCAGCATGACCAGCGCTCCGACCTCACGCGAATCCTGCTGGGGGTGGGCCTCGTTGGGCTGGTCCTGTCGGCATTCGTGGGAACGTTCATGGCGCGACGTGCGGTGCGCCCGCTGTCAGATGCCCTGGCTCTGCAGCGGTCCTTCGTCGCTGACGCCAGCCATGAGCTCCGCACCCCGCTGACCCTGCTGAGCACAAGAGCCCAGCTGCTGCGGCGTTCACTCATCGCCGGCAAAACCGACCCATCGGTCCTGAAGGACGCCGACGGCGTCGTCGCCGACGCGGCACGGATGACCGAGCTGGTGGAAGAGCTGCTGGTCGCGGCCGACCCGTGGACTGACGCGAAATCTGCCAGGGTCGAGCTGACCTCGCTGTGTGCCGACCTCGTCGCCAGCACCCGGGACTATGCCGAGACCCACGAGGTCCGGCTCGTCCTCGACGAACCGGACGCGGACGCGGTGACGACCACAGGCAACGCCGTGGGCCTTCGACGGGCCGTGCTGGCCATCCTCGACAACGCCATCGCGCATACCCCGCCCTCCGGGACGGTCACCTTGTCGGTGCGGCGCCAGGGCCGGGACGCGGTCATCCAGGTCAGCGACACCGGCTCGGGGATCGCCACGGCAGAGGTCGACAGGGTCTTCGATCGGTTCCACTCCAGCCACCACAAGGCCAGCAGGCGCAGCTACGGCCTGGGTCTCGCACTGGCCCGCGAGGTCGTCACCCGGCAGGGGGGAAGGATCGTCATCGCGTCCACCTCGGGCAGCGGGACCACGTTCCGGATCTCACTCCCCCACGACTGACCGTGCGTCAGCGCCCGCGGCGATCCGTGCCGCGTGCGCCGATTCCCTTGCTACTTAAGGAAGCTGTGGCGTTGGACGATGTCTAGCCGGTTCCATGCTTGACCCAGGCCTAGCGTTGCGCCCGCGCCAGCCAGCATCAGTGCCACCAGGGTGAGGGCGTAGATGATGTGATCGTCCATGAAGGGGTTGTTTGCCGGCGGCAGGACCGCACTCCACATCAGTACCAGCAGTGCGACACCGGACACCGTGGTGATCCGCATTGCCACCCCCAGCATCAGGGCCAGCCCGATGCCGAAGAGTCCGATCATGAAGAGCCAGTTGGCCCAAGCGGCGCCGGCGAAGCTCTGGTAGAAGCTCGAGAGCGGGCCCTCGCTGCCGAACTTCAGGAAGCCCAGCGTCGGGGATCCGCCGTTGATCCAGGCTGCGTCGCCGAAGCGGGTGACGACCCCGGTCTTGGGGTCACGTCCCGTGGCGAACCCCAGGGCGAAGAGCTTGTCGAGAAACGCCCACAGAAAAACCCAGCCAAGACTGAGCCGCACCACGCCCGCCACGTAGCGGAAGGCTCGCGAGGAGGAAGCGTCGGTAAGACTGCTTGCAGAACCATGCGTCGCTGGCTGATTCGTCGACGCGCCGGCACCCTGTTCGATTGTGCTCATGACCAGATCTCCATTCTGAGTGTGCGACCGGTAGGCCGGACACTTTTCAGTGTAACGCGAGCGTTCCGTGCGGAGAGGGACCGAGTTGACTCATCGGAAAGGTCCGCCTGGTCCGCGTGTCTGCGCTGGTGGGTCGGTGGCGCGGGTCACCTTGGCTGATGGAGCTGATGATGGCGACCCGCAATTCGATCACCAAGGCGCAGGCCCTGAGGTACCGCGCCGGATCGAGGGCGGTGAAGTCGCAGGTCTTGGACGCGGTGCGCGCGGTGACCGGGTACAGGGCCGATCCCATACGAAAGACCTCTTGAACATGTAGAAACAGGGGGACCTTTGGCCCGCTTTCAAGATCAGGTCAGGCCCAGCTCCTTCGCCTCTTCCCAGAGCTCGGCGCGCACGCTGGGGTGTGCAGCCTGTTCGATCAGGTGACGCGCCTGCGTCTTCTCGTCATAGCCCCACAGCTTGGCCAGGCCCTGCTCGGTCACGATTGCCGTCTGCTGGAACGAGGTCACCGGCTCGTCCAGCAGCGGGACGACGGTGGAGACATCGGCCTTCGGGTGCCAGCTGCGCAGGGCGATGAACGCCTGACCGCCGGGTGAATGCAGGGCCCCGACGATGAAGTCGGTCTGGCCGCCAAACCCGGAATGGATCCTGGCGTTGATCCTCGAGGCGTTCGCCTGTCCGAACAGGTCCACCTCGAGTGCGGAGTTCACGCTCGTCATGGCGCGGTTGGCGGCAATCAGCGCCGGGCTGTTGGTCTTCTCCGTCCGCAGCATGCGCACGCGGGGATTCTGGTCCACCCAGTCGTACAGCTCGCGCGAGCCGAAGCAGAAGGATGCGGTGAGAGGGTGCCCCTCGTCCAGCGCCTGGTGCTTGTCCAGCTCGAGGACGCCGTCGGAGAACATCTCACTCCATACGCGGAGCCCGCGCCGGCCCACCAGTGCGTGCAACGTGGAGTCGGGCACCGCCCCGATGCCGAGCTGGAGCGTGGCACCGTCATCGATCAAGCCGGCAATACGTTCGGCGATGACGCGACTGGAGTCATCAATCGGGCTGGCGTGCGCGGCAACGAGCTCGAAGTCCATCTCCACCGCGAAGTCGACCATCTCGACCTCGACCTGCGCGTCGCCGAACGTGTACGGCATACGGGAGTTGATCACGGCGATCACGAGGCCACCCCTGGCGCGGCAGGCCTCTATGGCAGCGGGAAGGATGTTGACCTCGATCCCCAGGCTCAGCAAGCCCTCGCGCGGAGGCGCGCAGTGCAGCACCACGACGTCGGGCGGCATGCTCCGCGAGAAGAGAAACGGGACCATGGACAGCCTGCTGGGAACGTACGACAGCGCCGGGTGACGCCGCATCCCCACCCCGACAAAACTGGTCTCGGCGATCACGCCGGGGCGCTCGGGCACACCGGCCGCGGCGTTGAGCATGTAGATGCGGTAGCTCGCCATCGAACGGTCGATGGCGTCGACAACGGCCCAGGGCGTGGCCACGTTTCCGCTGACCACGATTCGGGGAACACCGTCGATCAGCGACAGGCGACGCTCAAGCTGGTCAAGTTCTATGGTGCGCATGAGCTCATCATTCCCGATGACTGCCCAAAACCGATGATCGGGCCTGTGAGAGACCTGTGAGAGTCCCCATGCCCGTCAACTGGTCGGACGTGGTACGGCCGGCTCTCTGCCTGCCGGAAGCACCGTCTCAGACGGCCCCGCCGATCGGTGGCCGCCGGCTACCTCGAAACGACGGCCCGAGATGCTGTGCGGCTCGATCCTGACGAAGTGCGACTTCGGCGCCGAGTCCCACGGAAAAAGTGGCAGCTCGATCACTTCCAGCACGTCGCAGAGACGGTTCACCTCTAGGCCCTCGCCCTTGAGCACAACGCTCCACGCGCTCCCCGTCTCAGGGTCGTACCCGTCCGCCTCAAACGCGACCCAGTGCCCCACGGCCCCCCTGAACTTGGTTCCCAGTGCCGTGCGCAGAACCACGCTGCCGTGGTCGACCAGGTGGTTGACCGGGAAGATCTCGGGCCGGTCGTCCACGATCACAGCCAGGCGACCCACGCCGGACTCCCGGAGCAAGGCCCAGGACTCGGCTTCCGACAGCTCGATCCCCGCGATCGGCTCATCACTAATCACGTCGTCGCCAGCGCTGCGGTCGCTGCTCATACCGCCAGTCTGCCGGTATGTCCTGCACCGCGGAAGACCAACGACTCCACAACTGCGGGTCAAGGCCCTGGAATGGGTGGATGGGTGACGGCGAAGACGGCAGCCTGCGTCCTTCGTTCCATGCCGAGCTTGCCCAGAACCGCAGTGATGTAGTTCTTGACGGTCTTCTCGGCCAACGACATCGCCTCACCGATCTGACGGTTGGTGAGACCCTGAGCCACGTGATCCAGGATCCTTCGCTCCTGCGGGGAGAGCAGCCGCAGCCGAGGGTCGGTGTCCGCGTTGTTGCTCCAGGCCTGCCGGACACGCTTCACCGTGGCGGCGTCGATCAGCTGTTCGCCGGCGGCCACCGCGCGGATAGCTTCGATCAGTCCATTTCCCTTGATGTCCTTGAGCAGGTATCCGGCGGCTCCGGCCAGGATCGCCGTGGCGAGGGCCCGCTCATCGTCATACGAGGTGAGGATCAACCCTGCGATCGAGGGATCCACGGAACGTACGTCGCGGCACACGTCGAGGCCTGATCCGTCCGGCAGCCTGGCGTCGAAGATCGCCACGTCCGGGCGTAGTGCCGGGATCCGCCGGGCGGCCTCAACCGCGGAGCCGGATTCACCGACAACCTCGAAGTCCTTCACCGTCTCAAGCAGCTCACGTAGCCCGCGCCGCACGATCTCATGATCGTCAAGGAGGAATATGCGGATTGTCATCTGGTTGCCCTTCCGGTTCCTGGTCCCACCACGGTACCGGCCTGGACCCCGCCTTCACGTCGTCATGCGTCACGTCGTGATGCGTCACGTTGCCATGCTCTGAGGTCGCAGGTCAGTCCGTGGGCGGGGTACGGACAACCATCACGGGACACGCACAACTGTGGATCACGTGGTGGCCGGGGTTCCGGACATCTGGCCCTCCTCGTCACGATCATCTGGAATGGCCAGCCGACACCGATGGGATCGCACGGGATACAACCACGCCTGGCTGCACGACCAACACGTCGCAGGTCATCTTGTCGAGCACCGCCCTGCTGACAGAGCCGGCGACCAGACCTGCCAGACGCCCCTGACCATGGGTTCCAACGACGAGCAGGTCGGTTGCCCCGACCCTGTGCAACAGGGCCGAGGCCGGGTCATCCTGGGTGATCACCAGGCGGTTGGGGACGCCGACCGGGAGCTGGGCCACCCTCAGCGCCTCGCGGCACTTGCGCCAGCCCTCGCCGATCGCCGCACGATCGGCATCCTTGCCCCGCGGCAGGGCGTGCACCACGACCAAAGGCAGGTCTCTGATGACGGCCTCAGCCACCGCGACCGCCATGACCGTCTCGGGGGAACCATCGATGTCCATCCCGACGACGACCGCAGAGTCGGGCCCGAACCGTCGCCTCTGGCTCGGCCTGCCCTGATCGTGCACGACGAGCATCGGACACTTGAACCGTCGACCGAGCTCCGCGCTGGTGGATCCCAGGGAGAAGGTCACCTGGCCTTCGTCACCCTGGCGTCCCAGCACCAGCAACACGGCTCTACGAGCCAGCCGGTCCAGCTCAAACGAATCGGACTCCTGCACAACGGCAGTTCGGATGGCAACGGACCGATCCGTCTCGAGAACACGTTCCATCGCTCGCTCAGTCGCTGCCTGTGCCTGGTGGGTCGAGTCAGCCTCAGCGCGGGCCACCCAGGCGAGGTTGTCCGGCCAGTACGGCCGATGTTCGGCAACGGCGAGCAACACCAGAGCGGCCCCTCGTCGGGAAGCCTCACGCGTCGCGACAATGACCGCATGCTGGCTCTCCCAAGAACTGTCACAGCCCGCAACAACGGTTTCGGTGGGTCGGGAAGACGCGCACATATGCCCTACCTCGCCTCGGATACCCAGCCTGATATGACTGACGATCCTGTCCCCTTCAGGATCGCCGACCGAGCCTCACGGTCTTAGGGTCCTTGGTCCCCCGTTTGCGAGCAAGCCCGCACGGCATCGGGACCATGGTCACTCCCCCTTGACCGAAAGTCCAGCCAAGATGAGGCGTATCAGCTAGCCCAACCACCCGAACCCGCAACCAGTCAGACCGCAACCAGTCAGACCGCAACTCGCATCCAAACCGCCCCAAGCCCCGAGAAACCAGGATCGTCCGGGAGGACCACATGTCGCAGACCGTCACCGCCGAGGCCACAACCGCTCCGTTTGTCGTCGCTTTTGAGGGCGGGGACATGTCGATGTCCGACCTGATGGGCGGCAAGGGCGCCAACCTGGCCGAGATGACTCGCATTGGGCTGCCGGTCCCTCATGGGTTCACCATCACGACGGCCGCCTGCCGCCACTACCTCACCCTCGGCCATGAGCCTGAGGACCTGGCCCACCAGGTCGGCGTACATCTTCATGGGCTGGAGAAGATGACCGGTCGAGCGTTCGGCGATCCCGCGGATCCCCTTCTGGTTTCAGTGCGTTCGGGCGCAAAACGCTCGATGCCGGGGATGATGGACACCGTCCTGAACGTCGGCCTGACCGATGACGTCATCCCCGGGCTGGTCGCCCGTGGCGGTGAGCGGTTCGCCTGGGACTGCTATCGACGGCTCGTGCAGATGTATGGGAGAACCGTGCTGGGAGTCGACGGCGAGCTCTTTGACAAAGCGCTGTCCGAAGCACGCCGCGAGGCCGGCGTTCTTGGTGACACCGAGCTCGACGCCTCCGCGCTTCGAGAGCTCACCCAGACCTTTCGCCGCACCCTGGTCAGTGAGGTGGGCGAGGACCTGCCGCAGGATGCCCGCGAGCAGCTGCGCCGCACGATCGACGCCGTCTTCACCTCGTGGAACTCACCTCGCGCGATGACCTACCGAAGGCATGAGGGCATCGGCGAGGACGCCGGCACAGCGGTCAACATCGTCGAGATGGTCTATGGCAACACCGGTCCCGACTCCGGCAGCGGCGTGTGCTTCACCCGCGACCCCGCGACGGGCGAGTCAGGCGTCTACGGGGACTACTTGCCCAATGCCCAGGGCGAAGACGTGGTCAACGGCAGTCGCACGCCGTTCCCCCTGCAGGAGCTCTCTGACCGGGCACCGTCGATCTATCAGCAGCTGATTGGTCACCTGGGCACCCTGGAACGGCACTACACCGACTTGTGCGACGTGGAGTTCACCGTCGAGGACGGCACGCTGTGGATCCTGCAGACACGGGTTGGCAAGCGCAGCCCCGCCGCAGCCTTCACGGTCGCGAGCGCTCTGGTCAAGGAGGGGCTCATCGACCTCGACGAAGCCCTGCGACGGGTCGACGGATATCAGCTCGAGAGCCTCCTGCACCCACGGTTCATTTCAGCCACAGGTGAGCACCTGCTCGCGTCCGGACTTGCGGCCAGTCCCGGTGCCGCCGTGGGCGAGGTGGTGTTCGACGCGGAGACAGCCGTGACACAAGCGGCTCAGGGACGGAAGGTGGTTCTGATGCGCACCGAGACCAGCGCTGACGACGTCGGGGGCATGCTGGCATCGGTGGCCATCGTCACCGCGCGTGGCGGGCGTACCTCTCACGCCGCCGTGGTCGCCCGCGGCATCGGTCGCACCTGTGTCGCCGGCGTCGACGAGCTGGTGATCGACCTCGACACCCGCACCGCGGTATGCCCCGGAGGGTCGATCCAGGAAGGCGACACCATCTCGGTCGATGGGACCACGGGCAAGATCTATCGTGGCGCGCTCGCGGTCCGGCAGAGCCAGGTCGCCGAGCTCCTCGAGACGCACGCCGATGACGCATCCGGCACTGAGCCGGCGGGGCAAGCGGAGCCCGTTGCCGGTTCGCTTGCGGCTGCGGTGCTTCAGCTGCTGGCGCACGCCGACCACCGGCGGACCATCGGCGTCCGCGCCAATGCCGAGACCACCACTGACGCACTGCGGGCCAGGAGGCTGGGCGCCGAGGGCATCGGCCTGTGCCGCACCGAGCACATGCTGCTCGGCGAGCGCGCCGTTCTGGTCGAGCGCATGGTGCTGGGCGACGAGTCCGACCGCGCGTCCGCCCTGGCCGACATAGAAGAGCTGGCGCACACGGACTTCCTCGAGATCCTGAGGGCGATGGACGGGCTCCCCGTCGTCGTGCGTCTGCTGGACCCACCGCTGCACGAGTTCCTGCCGGACCTGACCGAGCTCTCCGTCGAGGTGGCGCTGAACAACGCCCCCGGCGGGGTCCCGGATCCGGAGGCAACGCGTCGGCTGGCCGGCGTCCGTCGTTGGCACGAGTCCAACCCCATGCTCGGCCTGCGCGGCGTGCGGCTGCTGACGGTTGTGCCCGAGCTCATCGAAGCGCAGGTCCGCGCCCTGGCGACCGCAACCCTCGAGCTGAAGACAGCGGGGATGGACCCTCACCCCGAGCTGATGGTGCCCCTGGTCGCCGACCCTGCAGAGCTCAGTGCCGCCACGGCCCGCATGCGCGGTGCGATCGAGTCGGCATCCGCCGCCGACGGTGGGGAGCTCATCATCCCCATCGGCGTGATGATCGAGCTGCCCAGAGCGGCACTGACCGCCGACCGTCTCGCGCTGGCAGCCGACTTCTTCTCCTTCGGCACCAATGACCTCACGCAGACCACCTGGGGCATGTCGCGGGACGACGCCGAGGGCGCGTTCCTCGCCGAGTACCGCGAGACCGGGCTCATCGACGCCGACCCGTTCACCACGCTGGACGATGTCGGCGTCGGACGGCTGGTCCGTATCGCGGTGACGGAGGGACGTCGAGCGCGTCCGGACCTTGGTCTGGGCGTCTGCGGCGAGCACGCCGGTGACCCGATATCGATCCGCAGACTGGCGGCCATCGGCGTGGATTATGTCTCCTGTTCACCGATGCGGGTTCCGATCGCGCGCCTTGAGACGGGGCGTGCTGCGGTCCTTGCAGCGCACGCCGACGTGAGTGCTGCCCCGGAGAACGCGGGTGTGCCCGACACACCCTGAGGGCGCGAGGAGTCGCGTGGGGAGTGCGTTCGAGGGGCTGCGGCCGCGGTCGCACTAGCCTCGTGAGACCTTCGGCATCTGCAAGGACGGCGTCTGCAAGGACACCGACGGCGTCAGGCGTCTGGGTCCTGCGATCTGACGCGGCGAACGCCGAGGATGGCCTGCGCGATCGCGGTCGCTGCAGCCACCTCACGTTCTGAGGCCGTCCCGGTGATGTGAACCACCCTGTCGGCGACATCTGCATGCCAGGAATGCTGACCGATCTGCGCGAACGCTTTGGACACCTCTTCCGCGATGTCGCTGTCGGGCCGGGCCATCGTCCTGATCACGTCACTCCGGCTGACGACGCCCATGAGCACGTCACCCCGGACCACCGGCATGCACTTCCAGCTCGTGGCGGCGAACGTCTGAGCCAGCTCCGCAACGTCGGTGTCCTCCCGGACCGTGTGCGGACGCGCCGTCATCACCTGACCCACTGTCCTCGGCAGAGGGTCGGAGTCTGGAAGGACGGGGCGCATATGCGCCCGGGGGTCCGGCGCCAGGTGTTCGCGGAGCATATCGGCCTCGCTGATGATGCCGACCAGACGCCCGCCACTGTCTACGACCGGGAGACTGGTCACTCTGGCGGTCACCAACGTCTGCAGCGCCTCTTCGAGGGAGTCGCCCTCATTCACCCTGTTTGCCGGGCTGGTCATGATCTCGCGGACGAGCATCTCCAGAGCTCCTTTCATACGCACTGCCTGGTGGGGCCAGCATGCCCATCGAACCTCGCCGGGGCTAGAGACGAACGTCCCCCGATCAACTGCGATCCCGCAGAGCCTCCCACAACAACGCCGTCCCTCGCGACGTCCTTGACCTCAGGATCAGAGAACCTCCGTGGGACTCAGCGCGCTTGCGCAGGTTGGCCAGCCCACTGTGCACTGCTGTCGGGGGGACCCCGACTCCGTCGTCAACGACCTCGACCTGAATCATGTCGTCGCTCGTGATGCGGACACTGGCGCTCGAGGCCTGAGCATGTCTGGCGACGTTCGCGAGCCCTTCGCGAACGACAGCGACCACATCGGCCTCAAGGTCGGCCGCGAGCCCTTCGAGAGACCCGTCGACGGTGAGATCGGGGGTGAACCCGAGTGCGGTCCTGGACGCCCCCACCAGGTCCGTGATCTCTTCGCGCAGCACGGGAGTGGGCCTGGCCCGACCCAGCTCGAAGATGGTCCGCCTGATGTCCTTGATGGCCGCATCCAGGTCATCCACCGCCTCGTCGAGTCTCGCTCGTACGGTCGTGTGCTCAGCCGTGCGCGCTGCGGCCTGCAGGGACAATCCTGTGGCAAAAAGACGCTGGATCACGTGGTCGTGCATGTCGCGAGCGATCCGCTCGCGATCCTCCAGCAGGGCGAGTCGCGAGCGATCCTGCTGGCCCCGAGCTGCCACCAGTGCCAGTCCCATCTGCTGGGCCATCGCCGCCAGAAGCGGCACCACGTTGGCGGCGAACGTCTCGGCGTCCGCGTCCCAGGCGACGCCAATCACACCGACATCGTCACCGCCCACGGTGATCGGCACCAGCGCCGTGAGACCGTGCGGGTCGGCAGCGCCCAGCTCCCTCACGTCCATGGACAAGCGGTCGGTCATCGGGTCACCCGATCTGGTGAGCAGGAGCACTGACTCATGCGCCGCGACGAGCGCGCGCCAGTGCCCCTGATGTAGAACCGTCCCGATCACCGATGTGGGGTGTACCGCGGACTCGGAGGACTCACCACTGCGGACCGCTCTGACCACCAGATCGCCGACCTCGTCGTAGAGCGCCACCATGGCCAGCTGGGCCGAAGCAAGCTCTCGGGTACGGGCCGCGAGGAAGCCCATCGCCGAACCTTCGTCCCGGCCTTCGAGCAGGAGCTGGGTCACCTCTGCAGCGGTTTCGAGCCACCGACGCTGGCGGCGGCTGCGCTCATAAAGGCGGGCGTTGTCGATGGCGATGCCCGCAGCAGCAGCCAGGGCGACCAGGATCGCCTCATCGTCAGCGGTGAAGTCTGCGTAGTCCCGCTTCTCGGTGAGGTACAGGTTGCCGAAGACCTCGTCCCGGATACGTATCGGCACGCCGATGAAGCTGCGCATGTGCGGGTGGTTGGGCGGGAATCCGTAGGAGTCAGGGTGGACTGCTAGGTCTCGCAGACGTCGCGGCCTCGGCTCGCGGATCAACAGACCCAGCACTCCGTGCCCGCGGGGGGGATCCCCGATCGCCTTCTGCTCTGCGTCGCTCAGACCTTGGGTCACGAACTCGATCAAGTGCTCGCTATCGGCGCCAAGCACGCCCAACGCACCATACTTCGCGTCGACGAGCTCACACGCAGACCGCACGATCCGGGTGAGGACCTCAGCCAGGTCGAGGTCCGCCGAGACAGCCAGCACAGCGTCGAGGAGTGCGGCCAGACGCTCCTGGGCGCGATCCGATGCCTGCGCGCGCTCCCGGAGCTCTTGTAGCAGCCCATCGAGGTCGAACGCCGCTGTGGCCAACCACGTAGGAGGTGACCCGTCTCTGCTCGGCTCGGACTTCACCCTGCAATTCTAGGGTGTGTCCGATCGATCGGAGTCTTCTAGGACACGGCCACCGGCGAGCACCCTGTATGCCGATCCGGCACGACCCTGTGACGCCAGCTGCATGTCTTCAGGACCGGAGACGGTCAGAACGTCACACCCTGCGTGTTCCTGGCAGTACTGACCCACGCGGACAGGAGCATCCGGCGCATCACGACCCACCACGAGGACAGCGGCACCGCGGCTGCGTTCGACCAGCGTCTGCGCTGCTTCACCCTCCACGGTCTCGAAAGTGCAGGGAACGCGCCGCTGTCTGTGCAGGGCCCGCAGGGCGACGCCGAACATCGCCACGTCCATGTCTGCTCGCTCCTCAGTGCTGAGGCCGACGGGCAACACCTGGACAAAACGCACGCGAGCTGCCCTATGAACGGCTTCGCGGACAGCGGCACCGGCGACAAGTGGCGCCATGCCGTCATTCACCAGACCGGCCACCACGTCACGGGGGGGGTGCGGTGACTGGGTGCCCCCAGCTCCGGTATTGGTGGGTGTCTGCATGACAACCATCGTGCGACCCGGCTAGCGGGATCGTCAGGGGCAAAGGTCCCGAGACTATGGCGAGCTCGATGCCAGCGCGCGGGACCAAGTGCCCTGTCCACGCGCGGCTGAGGTGACCAGTGTTGGTAGTAGTGAGAAGCAGACGCCCAAGGAGAACGACATGGACATCACGCCCGCTCCCCAAGGGGCCGTCGTCGTCGGCGTCGACGGCTCGTCGACCAGTGACCTGGCCCTGGACTGGGCCGTCGGGGAGGCCACCCGGCGGAATCTGCCGCTGCACATCATCCACGCCTTCTCATTCGGGTACCCAAAGACGATCAGCGGATTTGGGCACTCCGTCGATGACCTGCGCCAGATAGCCCACAGTGTCCGCGAGGACGCAACTGCCCGCGCGCAGCGTGCCAACCCAGAGCTGGTGATCACCTGGGACGAGTCGGCATACGGTCCGGCACCCACGTTGGTGCAGGCCTCGAAAACGGCGGCAACGGTCGTGGTGGGCGCCCGCGGCCTGAGCGCTGTGGGGGGTGTGCTCGTGGGGTCCGTGTCGCTCCAGGTAGCGACGCATGCCCACTGCCCTGTTGTCGTCGTTCATGACAAGCCGACACCCGCTCCCGATGCACCTGTCGTTGTTGGTGTTGACGGTTCGGCGGTGTCCATGACGGCGATCGCGTACGCCTACGAGCAGGCGTCTTCACGCGGTGTCGGCCTGACAGTCGTCCACGCCTGGTGGCTTGAGTACGTCGAAGACACCGCGGCCTCGGCCATCTGGACGGTTGACTGGCAGCAGTTCGCCGAGGAAGAGCGGACTCTGGTTTCAGAGTCGCTGGCCGGGTGGCAGGAGAAGTTCCCCGACGTCGCCGTGCGTCGGCTCAGCGTTCGCGGACTCCCGGTGGACACGCTGGTTCGTCAGAGTGAGAACGCCTGTCTCGTCGTCGTGGGCACTCGCGGCCGTGGCGGGTTCAAGGGCCTCCTCCTCGGCTCGGTGAGCCAAGGAGTCATGCACCGGGCTCACTGCCCCGTGGCGCTCGTGCGCGCCCCGACAGAGCCCCAGGACGACAGGAAGGACCAGTCCGGAGCCGCCCTTCATGGGCTCCCCGTGCCGCCGGTACGAGAACAGACCTGACCCGGACAAGCCACAGGTTTCGAGAGGGCAAGGGACGCCATGGTCGCCACACTGACCTTCCTGGGCGCTACAGGCACTGTCACCGGAAGCAAGTTCCTGCTCGAGAGCGAGGGACGCCGGACGCTGGTGGACTGCGGCCTGTACCAAGGTGAACGCACATGGCGTCGCCTCAACTGGGAACCGCTCCCGGTCCGGTCCGAGTCCATCTCCGATGTCGTCACCGCGCCCATCCAGCCGACCAAGACCCTGCCCACAAGATCCTGGCTGACACCATCCGCCGGACCCTGAAGCGCGGTGGCTCCATCCTCATCCCCGCCTTTGCCGTGGACCGCACCGAGCTGGTGCTGCATGCGCTCAGCGACCTCACGGCATCCGGCGACATACCTGACGTGCCGGTGTATGTCGACAGCCCGATGGCTCTGGCCGCCCTGGACGTATACCGCAGCCGGGCCATGCGCGAGGATCTGCGTCCCGACCTGCCTCTGCGGATGGTGGATCTCCCCGACCTGCACACGGCGCACACCGCGCGGGAGTCCATGCAGCTGAACGAGCCACGGGTCCCTTCGATCATCATCTCCGCATCGGGCATGGCCACCGGCGGTCGTGTCGTTCATCACCTGCAGCATCTGCTCCCCGACCCGCGCCACACCGTGGTCCTGACCGGTTATCAGGCCGTCGGCACGCGAGGGCGCCAATTGGCAGAAGGCGCAACGGAACTCAAGATGTATGGAGGCTACGTCCCGGTTCGCGCCGAGGTGGTCGTCGACGATGGGTTCTCCGTCCATGCCGACGCCACGGAGCTGCTCGCCTGGCTGCAGGAGATCCCCGCTGCCCCTGAGACCGTCTACGTCGTCCACGGCGAGCCTCAGTCCTCGTGTTCGCTGGCCGCCATGGTCCGCGCCGCGACCGGCTGGTGCGTCGTGGTCCCCCAACTCGGCGAGAAGGTCCGGGTCCGCTGAGCTCTGGACAAGACCCGAGCCAGACGACGTCGGACCGCCCCCGAAGAGGCGGTCCGACGTGGCACAACAGGTCAGCTCAGGTGCGAGTTCTTCACCGGCTCCGTCTGCGAGACCAGCCCTGCAGCAGCCGCAGCCTTCTGCACTGCTGCGGACACCGCCGGCACCACCCGGGCATCAAAGATCGACGGGATGATGTAGTCCCGCGAGGCTCCATCCTCGGCGACGATGTCGGCGAGCGCCCTTGACGCTGCAACCTTCATCGACATGTCGACAGACCGAGCGCGGCTGTCGAGCAGGCCACGGAACAAGCCGGGGAACACCAGGACGTTGTTGATCTGGTTCGCATAGTCGCTGCGGCCGGTGGCGACCACCGTCACGTTGTCCGGCATCTCCTCGGGCATGATCTCCGGGATCGGGTTGGCCATCGCGAACACGATCGCGTCCTTGGCCATTTTGGCCACCCACTCTGGCTTGACCAAGCCGGGACCGCTGACGCCGACGAGGACGTCCGCACCCACCAGCGCCTCTGCCAGCCCGCCGCGGCGGTCTTCGGAGTTTGTCGCCTCTGCGATGGATCGCTTCTGCTCGTTGAGGTCCGTGCGGTCCGTGGAGACGATCCCCTTGCGGTCCACGCCGATGAAGTTGCCCACACCGGCGTACTGCCACAGCTTGATGCAGGCCACTCCCGCCGCGCCCATGCCGAGGAAGACCACGTTGAGGTCCTCCATCCGCTTGCCGACCACCTTGGCTGCGCCGTACAGAGCTGCCAACGAGACGATCGCGGTGCCGTGCTGGTCGTCGTGGAAGACCGGAATGTCCAGCTCTTCCTGCAGTCGTCGCTCGACCTCGAAGCACACCGGCGCCGCGACGTCCTCGAGGTTGATCCCGCCAAACCCGGGCGCGATCGCCTTGCCGATTGCGACGAGCTCCTCAACGCCTGAGGTACGCACGCACACGGGGTACGCATCAATGTTGGCAAGCTGCTTGAACAGCATCGCCTTGCCCTCCATCACGGGCATGGCCGCTTCGGGGCCGATGTCACCGAGGCCGAGCACCGCTGTGCCGTCGGTCAGCACGGCGACCGAGTTCTGCTTGATGGTGTAGTCCCACACGAGCTCGGGGTTCTCCGCGATCGCGGTGCAGACCCGCCCGACGCCAGGGGTATATGCCATCGACAGGTCGTCACGAGTGAGCACCGCGAACTTCGGTGTCACCTCGATCTTGCCACCGATATGCCGGTCGAAAACCCTGTCGCTGACGGAAAGAAGCTCAACGCCTTCGACTGCGCGAGCAGCTTCGACGACCTCCCTGCCGTGAGCCTCACCACGGGTCTCCACCTGGATCTGCCGGATGATGAGGTCACCCTGATGCTCAACGATGTCGATGGCGTCGAGCAGGGCGCCGGCGGCACCAAGCGCCGAGGTCAACCTGCCCAACGTGCCTGGGACGCGCTCCAACGAAACGCGCAGACTGAGCGTGTTCCCCGCGGATGGATGGACCATCACCATGAGCTGCACCCTTACCTAGGTCGGCGGGTCGTCTGGTGCGACCCCCTTGTCGCGGGCCGAGCGATCACTGAGGAAAGTACGGGTCAGGCTCGCTTGGCCGGGCTGGGACTCACTGTATCCAGCGCCGGGATCACCCCCGCCACCGGCTCAGTCAACGTCGAAAGCGTCGGTCGCTTCAATCCGTTCGCGGACGAGCCGGCGGAGGACCTTGCCGATCTGGGAGCGTGGGAGCTCGTCGAGGATCACGACCCTGCGGGGCACCTTGTATCCGGTGAGCTGCTCGCGCGCGAAAGCGCGCACTCGCTCAGGGTCGATCGTCGCGCCAGGCGTGGCCACGACGGCCGCAACGACCTCTTCGCCGCTGTCGCCTGTGTGCACGCCCACCACGGCCAGGTCATCGATCTCGGGAAGCTGCCGCAGAACGTCCTCGATCTCGGAGGGATAGACGTTGAAACCCCCGGTGATGATCAGCTCCTTGATCCGGTCGACGATGCGGATGAAGCCGTCCGTGTCAGCGATCGCGACGTCGCCGGTTCGCAGCCATCCGCCCGGGAGCAGCGCCTTCGCGGTCTCCTCCGGGCGGTTCCAGTAGCCGGCGAACACCTGAGGACCTGCGATGAGCAGCTCGCCCTGCGCCCCGATCGGAAGGTCGTGCGACGGCTCATCCGGATCGACAATACGGATCCGGGTGGATGGGAACGGGACGCCCACCGTTCCGGGTCGTCGAGTGGGGGCCGCCGGGTTGCCGAGCGAGACGGGCGAGGTCTCGGTCATCCCGTAGCCCTCGACGAGCAGCCCTCCACTGACCGACTCCCACATCTCGACCACGGCGGGGGGCAGCGCCATGGCGCCCGAGATCGCGTAGCGGATCGAGGTCAGGTCGACGCCGCGCTCGCGAGCCGCCACAGCCAGGCGCTCGTAGATCGGCGGGACCGCGGGCAGGAACGTAGGGGGCCGGCGGAGGACCGCCTCCAGCATCAGGTCGAGGTCGAAGCGAGGCAGTAGCACCAGGGTCGCGCCCACGCTCATCGAGAAGGTCAGGCACAGGGTCAGCCCGTACGCGTGGAACAGGGGCAGCACCGCGTATACGGTCTCCTCGCCGTCCTTGAGCCCGGGCATCCAGGCTCGCCCCTGGGCCGCGTTCGCCCTCAGGTTCCGATGGGTCAGAATGGCGCCCTTGGGGGTCCCTGTGGTCCCACCCGTGTACTGCAGCAATGCCACATCCTCCGGGCGTGGCAGCGGGTGCGCCGGGTCGAGCGGGCCGGACGAGGACGCAACCTGCTCCCAGCGCAGGACCCCTGGCGGAACCGGTCCGGTCATGGCCGCGCGTGCCGCACGGGCCTTGGCCACCGGCAGCCGCAGCTTCAGGCGCATCTGCCAGGGCACGGCGCTCGTGAGGTCGACGGCCAGGATGACCTGCACTGCGGTCTTCCCACGCAGCTCGTCGATCACCGGCGCCGTCTTGTCCCAGCAGACAACGACCTTCGCCCCGCAGTCGGACAGCTGGTGCTCGAGCTCGGGGGCCGTGTACAGCGGGTTGTGCTCGACGACTATGGCACCCAGCCGCAGCGCTGCATAGAACGCCACCACGTGCTGTGGACAGTTCGGCAGGACCAGCGCCACCCGGTCCCCTGCCTTCACGCCCAGGCTGCGCATCGCCTGTGCGGCCCGGTCAACTTGGAAGGCCAGCTCTGAGTAGGTCGTCTCGGCGCCGAAGAAGTCGAGTGCGACCCGGCTGCTGTGAATCGCTGCACTGGAGGCGAGCATCTCAGGCAGTGACTCGGCCGGGACCTCGAGGTCTGCCTCGACTCCTGGCGCATAGCTGGTCAGCCAGGGACGCCCGCTGAGTGGGCCGCTCTCATTGGCCTCATCGGCTGTGTCTATGCGGTCCATGTCCACCTTTTCTCCCCACTCGATCATCCCGTCACTGTTGAGCTCATGTCCCCAGCGCCCCCATCCGCAGGCGTGGCTCCACCACCACGCAGACTATCCAACCGCCACCGGCAATGAACAGGAACCAACGGTGGCGTTCACGAATCCGTGAGACCGTTCTGCGTCAGTTATCCAAACGCGACCAGAGGACCCGGCCACATGACTGCTACCCAGCTCAGGAAGCCACAGAGGCACCCAGGCATGCTGGCCGAGGCCGAGCGGCGGTCCGCCCAGGTCCAGCTTCGCGTGGCTGACTCCATCACCTCCTTCGCCGGCTCGATGAACTTCGTCTACCTGCACGCAGCGGTGTTCGCCGCGTGGATGCTCGTCTTCGAGAAGAGTCCCTGGCCCACGTTGACCCTCATTGTCTCGCTCGAGGCGATCTTCCTGTCGACGTTCGTGATGATCGGGCAGAACCGGCAGGCCGCGTTCCAGCAGGCAAAGGCCGACCATGACTTCGTCGCCAACGAGCTGGAGCTGCACACCAACACCGAGCTGACCAGACTCATCCACCAGCTCACCACCGAACTGCACACGCGTCTCCTCGCATCGTCCGGGGGCGCGCCGGGGCTGGCTGACGAGGCAGGCACCCAGCCGCCAGCGTGACAAGCAACACCTCCGAGCGTCAGTATGCTAAAGGCGGGCCGAAGGTCCCTGTTGGCGCTGATGCGCTCTGCCCATCCTTAGAGGGCAACCACGGAACGACTGGGCAGATGAACACGACATCAGGAGCTGCACCTATGGATCTCGACGCCCTGCTTCTCGAGGCCGAGACAGGTGTGCTGGACGAGGCGTATGCCGCGCTTCATAGCCGCCACGTCACCCACTATGAGCTGGCGGGAGAGACGTTTACCCGACAGCGGCTGGCTGACCTGTTCAGGCTCGTCGTGGCCTCAATCAAGACTCACGACCTTGCCGCGATGAGTGCCTTCGCCGAGGGGGTGGCAACGGAGCGCTTCGACCACGGCTTCGACATCTCCGAAGTGCAGATGGCGTTCAACTCTCTGGAAGAGGCGATGTGGAAGCGTGTGGTCTCCGCGAAGGCCCCATGCGACCTCGCTGAGGCGATCGGCATGCTGAGCACTGTCCTGGGTTATGGCAAGGACGTCGTGGCGCGTAAGTACCTGTCCCTCGCGTGCAAGCGACATGTCCCGTCGCTCGACCTGACCTCGTTGTTCGCAGG